>JBDRLK010000380.1:0-3380 GCA_043813155.1 Pseudomonadota bacterium
CTGTAGTGCGGCCCTTCAGGGCCGCTTAGGGCGGGGCTCAAGCCCCGCACTACGTTTATGGAGAATTCCCCACATGAGCGGCATGAGGATCACGGCGGCCAGCGCGTTCAGGACAATGCCGACGAAGACGACTTTTCCCACGGCGCTCAGCACGGGGCTGCGGCAGAACATGAGCGCGCCGAAGGCGATCGTCGTCGTCCCCGCCGACAGGAGCACCGCCGACGTGACGCGCCCGGCGTCTGTTTTTCCGCGCAGCGCGTTGACCATGAAGATTCCATAATCGATTCCAAGGCCGACGACAAGGCAGAACGAGAGAAGGCCGATCGCATTGACCGGCCAGCCCGGGGCCGCGAAGAGCCCTGCCTCGACGGGGATGGCGAAAAGCAGCGGGATCAGGGCAATGACGGTCAGCTTCACGGACCTGAAATAGACCAGGAGCAGAAGAAGCACGGCGAAGAAGCTGATGATGAGGGTGCCCGCTGTTTCGCGGATCAGTGTTTCGAAGATCTTTCCGAGAAAGACCCTCCTGTTCAGCCAGGAAATATTTTTTTCGCCCGAAGGCAGCGCGGCAAGGAATCCTTTCCTGTCGCCCGACGGGATGAAGGTCGAGATAACGTATGCCCGGTTTTCCCCTTCCGCCGACGCATTTAGAAGAACCTTCTTGAGGAATGTTCCTTCCACGGCGTCGGGCCCCAATGCAGGCTCCTCGCCCTTTGCGCTTCGCTCCAGGTCGTTGAAAAAGGGCTGGAAAAAATCTTCTTCAAAGCCGTAGCTTTCCGAGGCTGCCTTGAGCACGGCCCGTATGCTGTTTTCTCTCGATGTGAATGCCGAAAGGCTTTTTCCCTGGGTTTCCAGCGAAGGCATCAGCGGGGAGATGGACATGAACGACTCGATGGTCCCCTTGTCGAGCCCCTGCCTGAGCTTTGCATAGACCTCATCATTGCGCCTCAGCGCTTCCTGCAGGGTTTCTCCCCGCGCGATGATCGCGTCGCCCCGGCCGAGCACGGTCCACCTGTCCTGGAATTCGTCGAAGCTTTTACGGGTTTCCGGGCTCCGGTAATCGAGCTTCTCCACGTCTGATTCGACCTGCAGGCGCAGGCCGAAGAACGCGCCAAGGGCGATGATGAGCCCGGCGGCCGCCGCGGCCGCGATGGCCGCCCCCCTCTGCCGGGTCAGCATTCCGATGAACCCGGCCAGGGCAGCCTTGCTTTCGCTCTTTTTTCCCCCGGGGCCGGCTGCGACAAAAGGCAGAAAGAGGAAGGAGACGAGAAACGCGGCCGTAACGCCGGCGGCGGCCACGACGCCCATCTGCTTTACGAGCGGAAATTTATTCGCGGCCAGGAGCAGGAAGATCGCCATGGTGGTCAGCCAGCCGGCCAGGAGGCTGGGGAATACTCTTGCGGCTGCCGCGGACGCGGCCCGGCCGCCGCCGCCTTCGAACCTGCAGGCGGCCAGGACATGAATCACGTAATCGATTGAAATGCCCAGGAGGATGGAGGCGAAGCCGAGCGTAATGCCGTGCAGCCTGCCCGTCACCAGGCCGGCCGCGGCCACGCCCGCGGCAATGGACAGCCCCAGCACCACGGAGGCGAGCAGCAGGGGCCGGATACCGCGGAAAAACAGGAAGAACAGCAGGAGAATGCAGACCGATGAAACGGAGAAGGCGACCGCCACGTCCCTCTTGACGGTCCGGCTGCCCTCGGACGCGAACAGGTGGGGGCCCATGAGCATGGTCCTGACCTGCGTGAGCCCGGGGCGCGAGGCCACCTGCCCTATGATGCGCTTGAGATTGGCGATCATGGCGTCCGACCCGGTGAAGTCGGAGGGAGCGGCGGCCGGGTGGAATGAGACGAGGCAGTGGCGCCCGTCCCTGGAAAAGACACAGTCCCCCTCGCCGGCCAGCGCCATGCTTCCCGCCGCGAGCTTCAGGTTGGATTCGACCACGCTGAAGAGCCCGATGGGATCGCGCGCCACCCTCTGCTTGAACACGGGCGCGGCGAAAGAGAGCAGGGAAGCCCTGCCCAGCGCGACCTGCCTTTGCATGTTCCCGGGCGACAGCGCCTCTTCGGCCGAACCGGGCGTCAGTCCCGCGAGGAAAAATCTCTTCTCGAACAGGAGCTTCATGGTGCGCTCGATTTCCTCGGGGTCGAGGCCCAGGCCAACGCCGCTTTTCAGTCCCTGCTTTTCTATCTCGGCGACGAGCGCACCGGCAAACGCCTTGAGCGTTTCCCTTCCTCCGCCGCGGGCGTCGACTTAACACGACTCGAAGAGCGGGTTTTTCTCGATGATCTCCTCGATTCCCATGGACATGTCTTCGCGCATGATCAGCTTCAGGATATTGTGCTCGAGCCGCGTGCGCACGGCGAGCGCCGTCGTTGCCGCCGCCAGGAGCACGAAGAGCGCAAGCCACGGCTTCCATCTTCTGCGGATGCTTTCGAGAATCTTTGCTGCCGCCTTTTCCATAGTCGCCCACCCCCCTGGAGGGGCAGGGGAGGCTAAAGAGGCTGTGTCGCAACCCCTATGACCGATGGGTGTCATACAACATAGTGTAGCTGCACGCCCTTGGCGTGCCCGCATGTGGCGCCCCGAGGGAGCGCAGCTGCAATTGCGACACAGCCCCTTTAGCCTCCCTCTTCCCTTGTAAGTGATTCAATCTACATGAACGCCCTGGCAGGTCAATATGAAACCTGTAACATCGAGATGGTATGCGGCCCTTTAAGGGCCGCTGCAACGAGGCTGAAACCGGCGGGGTTGTCGCCTTCGCTGTTGCCTCATTGGGCCAAAGCGGCATGTTTGCCGTTCTGTCACAGGATTTTCTCAAAATGGCCGTTTCGGGCTCGATTCCCGGCGTCTCCAAGCCTTTTATCTCTTGCACGCAATGAATAATTGACCTGGTCCAATACCCATGCTATTTTTCATGATATGTCAGACTCTTTTAAATCAATTGCCGGCAAAATCAACGTTTCACGGGAACGGATAGAGGAATTCTGCAGAAATCATCATATCAGGAGGCTGTCCTTCATTGGTCCTGAATCTTCGACCAGGGTATCACCGTGCTCCGGCTGCGTTGCTGGCCCATTTCCCCATTCGGAAATATCTATCCAGAAAGCCAGCGATATGCAAGAATTCTTTCACTCATCCGGATTCCGACACGTATAGAAATCCGCCATTTTTCAAACAGAATAGGTTTTCGGGAGCCACAGGGCAAATACCCTCATCGTCGTGAAGCCGGATACAGTGGCCCGCTGGCACCGCATGGGCTTTCGGCTTTTTTGGCGCTGGAAATCCCGCAGCCGAAGAATCGGCCGTCCGAAAGTACCTGCAGAAGTCCGAAAGCTCATTCTCACGATGGCTTTGGAGAACGGCTGGGGCGCACCGAG
>JBDRLK010000381.1:0-16757 GCA_043813155.1 Pseudomonadota bacterium
ATTGCGAAGATCCTGGATGATTAGAAGGGGCCGGGCCTTGAATCTTGAATTTTTCGGGGTTTTTCTATGAAATTATTTCATAGCGAGAAGAATGAAAAGTTCGCTATGAAATAATTTCATAGAAATAATGGATGAAATTCAAGATTCAAGGCCCGGCCCCTTCTATTGAACGCCTTTCTCTGATAGGTTCGGATGTATGGCTTTACAGGACAGGAACAACGACAGGAAGGGGGGAGGGAGAACGAGGGCGATTGCAGCCGTGGCGGTCGCGGCCGGCCTTGTGGCGGCCCTGGCGGGTTTTTTCCTGCTCACGGCCAGGACGACCTCTACGGGCGACCCTGTAGAGCCCTCCATTGTCGTGAACACCGGCGCGCAGCTGTCCGCGGGCGACAAAGCGCAGGTGCGCTGGCGCGACGGCTGGCACCTTGCGAGCGTGCTGCGTGTCGAGGAAAACGGCGACGTTTACGTGAGCTTTGACGGGTACGGCAGCGAATGGAACGAGACCGTCACGCGGGACCGCATCCGCCTGATCGCGCCCGGCGCCGAAGCAACGGCCGGAGGGAAGGCTGAGAAAAAGCAGGTCCTTCCGCCGAACAAAGAGGTCACGGCCGCGACGAAGCTCGAAGCCGGCCGGAAGCTGCTTGTAAGCTGGAACGGCAGGTGGTACCCCGGCGAGGTTCTTTCCCTTGAGCCCGACGGCAAGGTGAAAATCCACTTCACGGGCTGGGACGGCAAATACGACGAAGTCGTTGAGCGGGACCGCCTCCGCGTCCCCTTGGAATGAGGCGCGGCGTCTAGAACTTGTAGCCCAACAGGGCGATGACGGCCGTCGTGACCTTGGGGGGGAAGAATCCCTCCTGCTGGACCACGTGGTAGTGGGCCTCGCCCTGTATGCCGCCGATGATCGCGCCGTAGGGCAGGGGAAAATCGGCCATGAGGGCGACCGTGCCGCCGATGCCGAAGGCATAGACCGTCTTGCCCTGGTCGCGGTTCAGGATCAGGGCGTCGAACTTCGCGCCGATCTCGGGGTGGAAGTGGCCGAGCTTGTTCCAGCGGTAGCCGAAGCCCATGCCGATGAGGCTCAGGTCGCCTTTCATCACGCAGTCCTCCTCGGCAAAGCTCCCGTCCCATTCCACGGAAGGCACCCAGTTGTAGGCTATGGTCATGATCACGTCCTTGACAAAGAGCGAGGCCCTCACGTCGTAGGCCAGGTTGACCGGCTCCTTGAGCCTGGGGATGATCCACATGCCCACCCCGCCGTCGACTTCCACGTCCACGGCGGCTTTCCTTTTCTTCTTCGCCTCTTCCACCACCACCGTGTCCTGCACGTAAGCGGTGTGATGAACGACAACAGGTTCCTGGATCACGTGGACCACGGGGTTGGTGTTCACGTGGACCACGTGAGGCGGGTCGCTCACGTGAAGGCAGTATGTGCCGCTGCACGGGTTTGAGGTGTACAGCTCGGTTGCGCGGGCGGCGGCCGGGGCCAGGGCCAGGACGGCCAGTGCGATCATGGTCAATCTGATGCCTTTCATGGTTCTCCTCCTTTGGGTGTCGGGCGGACGGAACCGTCCGCCCCCTTGGGCCTATTTAAGATACTTCTTGATCTCTTTTTCGCCCGGGTCGTCGTCACAGCCGGTTTCGATCGAGATGGCCTTTTTCTTGGCCGTGACAAGGACCACGTCGGTCCCGAGGGACATGATCTTCTTGAGCTCGGGTTTGAGCTCCAGCAGCTTGAAGTAGGCCTTGGATCCGAACTTGATTTTCAAAACGTCCATGTCCTTGTCGTACGACTCGTCGACCCAGCGGCCCTTGAAGTAGACGAAGAGCTTTCCGGATATCATCCTGGTAATGCCCGACTGCTCCTTTTCAGCGCTTTTCATGTCTTCCAGCACCTCGCTCATCATGGCGCCGTCCTTGCCCTTGGACTTGTCGGACGAGAGGCTTCCGGCGGAATGGGCCAGGGAATCCATGGCCTTGTACTTCTTGGCTTCCGCCTTGGTCACGGGCGCGGAGAAGCCGTCGAACTCGTATTCCCCGGCTGCCGATTCCTCCATGGGGAAGCCGCCGCTTCCGGCCGCGGGGAAGGGGATGTTCGGGGCGGGCTGATAAATGGGCCCGGGGAAGGGCGTGGGCATGGGCATGGGCGAAGGCTCGGGAAGCGGTCCGAGGTCGTCTTCAACAACCAGGTACGAGGTGTAGGGCGTGACGATGCCGTACTTGCGCGCCATGGCGATCACCTCGTCTTTCAGCTCCTGGCTTTCGCCGTTGAGCCTGATCTGGTCCAGGAGGTAGCCCACCTTGCGCGTTGCCCAGATGTGCTCGACAAACTCGTTTTCCTCCTCCTCCCCGGGGATGCTCCTTTTATAGGTTATCTTTTTCCAGACCTTGTTGATCTTTCCTGTCAGGACGATCTTTGCATCGCCGCCCTTTCCGTATCTTCCGGTAACGGTCAGCTGTTCGCCGTAGAACAGGTCGGGCATCTTCTGCGGGAAGATTTCTTCGGCCTTGATGTCCTTGATGTCCAGGGTCACGTTGGTCATGGCCGGGTAGGCCACGGCCGAGTAAAACTGCTCGATCACGTGCTCGAGCCTGTCCCCGGACTCGGCATAGCGCGGGGCGCCGTGATTATTCTGGGCGATCAAGTCCAGGAAGTTGGCGTTCACGTCGTCGCCCAGGCCGAAGACGAATACCTTGGAGCTCGACTTGTTTTCCTCCTCCACCATCTTGACGATCTGCGCGGGGTCGGTCTCGCCCACCGTGGGCATCCCGTCCGTGATGAAGACGATGAAGTGCGGCAGGTCGCCGCCCGCCTTGGCCTGCTTGAGCGCCAGGCGCAGGGCCGACTCGATGGCCGTGCCTCCGGCCGCGTTCATGCTGTCGATCTTGTCCATGGCCTCCTCCTTGTTGGCCTTGGTGGGGGCAACGGGAGCCTCGAAAAACTGCTGGGATGTGGAGGAGAAGCGGATGATGTTGAATTTCTCGTTATTGCGAAGATTGTCCAGGCAGTAAAGCAGGGCCTTTTTCGCGCCCTTGATCTTTTCGCCGTTCATGGACCCGGACGTGTCGAGCACGAAGGTGACGTTCTTGTCGATGACGTCGCTTTCACCGGTGACGGCTCCAGGCGAGATCATGAGCAGGAAGTTGCCGTCCTTGCTGCCCGGCTTGTGGGCCAGAAGGCTCAGGCCCACCCTGTCATCGGTCACGTTGAAGTAGAGGATGAAATCGCGGTCCAGCAGGGCCTGGTTTTCCTCGAACCCGATGACCGCCTCCTTCGGGCCGTTGAACTGAACGTCCACTTCGTGGCTCGGGCTGTAGACGGACTTGATCGGGTCCGTTGACTTGAGCGACGCGGTGAAGGTGAAGTCTTCCTTTGTCCTTGCCTGGGGGCCGCCTGTTTTCAGAGGATATACGTACTTGTAAAGGTTCTTGTAGCCGGACAGGGTCTGGGTGAACGAGATCTGGACTTTCTGGTCGCCGTTGGCCGGGATGGGGAACACCCTGGCCTTGAAGAGCTTGCCGTCCATGTATTCCAGGAGGCCGGGGTCCTTGAGCGTGGAGACGATCTGCTGGTAGATCTGCGCTGCCTCGTCCTTCTCCAGGATCTCGCCCTTCTTTTTCTTGCCGTTGATCCAGAGCGCGAAGTCGCTGATGGCCGCGTTCTTGGGAAGCGGGAAGATGTAGGTGGCCTCGATAATATTGCTGCAGTTGTTGGTGAACACCTGGGTGACCGTTGTCTTGCTCGCCCCGTGCTTGATCTCGGTTTCGACCCTGTGGTTTTTCAGGTCCAGGGGGGGGGTCTCGGGTTTTACCGGGAGCATCATGCCCTGGCCGTGGGATGGGGAGGGCAGCATTAACCACGCTGCCACAAGAAACACCAAAGCAAGATATGGCTGGCTGCGCGCTGTTTTTCTTGTCCTCATTTTTTGCCTCCTCAAGCAGATTAAAAGGGTTAAACGCACTAAACCCGAAAAGGGTTTAAATTGGGAGCGGGGACAGGGCTGTGCTCTGTCCCCCGCGGTTAAATTTGATCTCATTGCCCTGAACAAGGGACAAAACCAGGCCAGACCCCGCTCTCTTGCCCTCCATTCGATTGTATGCTATATGATCGCCAATGAGCGAAGAAACACAAGGAAAACTGGATAATTCAACGACGGGGTCGCACCTTTAATCATTGCATTCCGCACAACACACGATCCACGGGCCGACCCCTGTATTGAAGAAAGCGCTTACCACGAAGCACTTCATCCGGGGGATCATTATCACGCTGGCTTCCTGCGGGGCCCTGGGCTACATCATGCAGGGAACGGCCATCGTGGGGGACCCCAACGCCGCCAGGAAGCTCGGCCACGTGACCTACGGTCTCTGGACGGGCATTGTCCTGCTCCTCGTGGCGGCCATCGGCATCCTGGACATGATGGGGGCCTGGAGCGCCGGCAGGGAGGCTGACCGGTGCCGCGAGAAAAACCCCTGGGTCGTCCTGCGCGAGCAGTGGTACGTGCGCTGGCTGTGGGTCTTGGTCCTCGTTGTCGCGTCCGGTCTCATCATGGCAAGGATTGGGGCCTTCGGCGCATGGGATCCCTGGGAGGGCCACTACGGCGAGGTGGCGCGCAGGATCCTCGAACAGGATGACTGGATATCGACCTTCTGGTACAACGACTGGTTTTTCTCCAAGCCGGTTCTCGACATGTGGCTCATGGCCCTGGGCATGGGCCTCCTGGGAATAAATTTCTGGCCCGACGGAAACTCCCCGATCCTGGAATGGGGAACGAGGGGTCCCATGGGCGTTATCGCGATTATCGCCATCATCGCGGTTTACCACACGGCCAAGCGCAGGTGGGGCTGGCAGGCCGGGTTCTTCGCGGCCATGATCCTGACGACCATGCCCTTCTTCTTCTTCCTTTCGCACCAGACCATGGCGGACATGCCTTTCGTGGCTCCCCTGGTCGTGTCCCTCTGTTTTATCATGCTCGGCATGTACGAGGACCCTGAAAGGAAGGTGAGGGTCTTTCACCTGAACGTGGCGGGAAGGAATCTTCCCTTCAGCGGCTTTCACCTGCTCGTGCTCGCCTTCGTGCTGGTCGCCCTTTCCCAGTACATGTACTATGCCACGAGGGGCATGCAGTACGTGTGGGGCACCATGGGCCAGGAAAACGTGAGGGTCATGACGCAGGTGGTAAGGTTCCCACTCTGGGGCCTTGCGCTGATCGCCGCCCTTCTGTGCGGCATCGTTCTTTATACCCTGCGCAACGAGAGGAGGGCGCAGGTCCTGTATCTCATGGGCGGCTATCTTGCCGCGTCGCTGGCCCTGCTCGGCAAGGGGCTGGGCGCGATCGCGCTTCCCGGCGCCATCGTTCTCGTGCATCTCATCATCACGGGCGACTGGAAAAAGCTCAAGGACGTCAGGCTCGTCAGGGCCGCGATCATCGTCCTGAGCGTGGGGTTCCCGTGGTACGTGGCCATGCACCTTCGTCACGGCAACGCGTTCCTCAACCGCCTGCTCGTGCACGACCACATCAACCGCCTGGCCGTCGGCGTTCACGGCGACGTGGGCACGTTCGGCTATTACACGCAGCAGATCGTGGTGGGCACCTTCCCGTGGGTGGCCTTTATCCCGGCGGCTTTCCTGTACCGGTTCTGGTCCAGGAAAAGCAGGGGCGAGGGCCTGCTCGACGACCGAAGCTCGATTTTCCTGCTCTCGTGGTTCTGCTGCGCGTTCCTCCTGTTCAGCATGATGATCACCAAGTTCCACCACTACGTGTTTCCGGCCATACCGCCGCTGGCCCTGCTCGTCGGCATTTTCCTGAAGGACCTGGTGAAGGGCAAGGTGCGCTATGTCGCCCCGACGATCGTGGGGTCTTTCGTGCTCTTCGCCTTCGCGGCCATGGACGTCTCCTTCAAGCCCAACGTGGGAACGAAGGGCTTCGAGCGGTTCATCCACCTGTTCATCTACAACTATTCGAGAGCATGGCCGCACGGCGACAAGTACGACTACTCGCTTTTCCTGACCGTCATCTCCATCATCTTCGGCACGATCATCATCCTCATGCTGTTTCCAAGGATACGAAAATTCGCGGCCGTCGCGCTCGTGGCGGTTGCCTGCTATTTCGGGGGGTGGGCCATGAACCATTTCATGGTCGAGATATCGCCGCACTGGTCGCAGGGCTACATCATACGGGAGTACTACAAGCACAGGACATCCCCGAACCAGAGGCTCATCGTGTTCAAGCTGAACTGGAAGGGCGAGAATTTCTACACCGGGGGCCGCGCCATCATCGACGAGACCATGGACGATAACCGGTTCAAGGACTGGCTCCAGGCCCACCGGGGCGAGAAGCATTATTTCCTCGTGAGCATGGGCATGCGGGGGAGGGTGGAGCGCTTCCTGGACGACTCCCTGGGCCCGGGCCACAAGGTCGAGGAGATCGTGCCGGAGGAAAAGCGGTCGAACAAGTTCACCATCGTGGCCGGCGAATTGTAGCCGGCTTGCGCTTCCGTGCAGGTCGTGCGGGGCTTCAGCCCCGGTGAGGCGGCCCGTAAAGGGCCGCACTGCATTCTTTTCATCCCGAGACCTTCGCCTTCTGCGGCTATGTTCAGCCTGTTGTCAAACGTGAGGAGCCGCAGCTCCAGGATGCCTGCATGCAGCGTTTTCGCGGCGGCCAGGTGCCACGGGCCCGCCCCCCTGAGCGGCCATTGCCATGTGTGAGAAAGGTTTTTAATGGCGTCCCATCCGGGCTGGATATTCAGGCGCCTCCATGGCCCGTCATTAGATCAGGATTTCACCGCAGCTCGTCTCCAGGGCGTCGATGGCCGAGGTCAAGGCGGAAGAGATGTCGTCGTCGCACAAGTTGTAGTGGAGCCCGCGCGCGTCGAAGAGCCCCGAGAACTCGATGAGGCGCGGCGTCTGCTCGGTTGCGCCGTAGTAATCGCTGATGCATCCCATGGCATGGGTGACGTCGTTGACTTCCACGGTGCCGGCCACCGGCCCCCCGAGTGTCAGGACCACCACGTATTTTTCATCACCGCCCTTGAGCGCCAGGATGTTCTCGCGCAGCGGGGCCGG
The DNA here is from genome assembly GCA_043813155.1 of Pseudomonadota bacterium. Lineage (GTDB taxonomy): Bacteria > Myxococcota_A > Polyangia > DRWM01 > DRWM01 > JBDRLK01. The sequence goes on from JBDRLK010000381.1 coordinate 7,064, forward strand.
GGCCATGGTGGACTGGTCGTCCTCGTCCGTGATATAGACCACGACGAGCAGGGCATCTTCGCGCAGGAAGCCGGAGTTATCCGGAAACCGCAGCGCCTCGAGGCCGGCCTGTAGCGTTGGCTCGCCTGTAAAAACGTTCTGGTGGCACGCCACCCTGCCCACGCACCCAAACTCATCGTGCAGGGTCGAGGAGGGGCCGACCATCCAGCTCTCGCCGGAGCCGAAGCCGCACTCCACGCTGGGGACCTCCTCGCAGTCGAAGGCGTCGTGCGGCTCGCCCACGGGCCAGCCCTGTGTCAGGAACAGCGAGTCCTGCACCATGACCCCTTCGGTCACCTCGTTCTGCCCGTACAGGTGGTTGGTCACGGCCACCCTGTACTTGCCGAGCTCGGGATAGGTTTCCAGCTGACCCGCAAAGTTAGGGAAGGCCACCTCGGCCAGGTTCTCGGCCGCGTCCATCATGGAGCCCGATGTGTCGACGACAAACAGAATATCGATGTCACAGGTGCCCGTGGGATGGCTCCCGTCGGGAACCGGGTCTTCGAGCGCGTCCTCCCCGGCGTCCGGCTCCCCCTCCTGCATGCCCTCGCAAACGCATTCTCCATCCACGCAAAGGCCGCCATCCTCGTAACCCACGAGCCGGCAGGCATCGAAGCATTCCGTGGTGCTGCAGTCGCCCGCGTCGAAATCACCGTTCGTATCTTCCGATGCGCAGCCGCCCGCCATAATCACGGAAAGGGAAAAAAGAGCAATCAGACAGTGAATGAATCTCATTATTTGCCTCCTTACCCTGCTATGTGGTCACAAGGCCCCCCATACCTTCCCGAGAAGAATAAAAATTCAAAATAGCGTGGGAGGGGGGACGGCTAAATAAAGGGCTCGCAGCCGAACAGGAACTTGACGTCGCTGACGCGGCCTGCCTTCAGGTCTTCGCATGTCGCGCCGAGAAGCTCGATGGTATTGTCCTCCTCGTGATAGACGAACCCGTCCGGGTCATCGCGGCGCAGCGGGCTGTCGTCCACCAGCACGTTGATGTCATTGGTGTTGTCCGGGACGCTGTCCAATTCGAACACGCACGAGATCTCGGAATCCGTGATGGCGCCCAGCGCCTCGATCAGCTCGTCCCCGTCTCCCACCTCGTAGTATTTCGGGCTCCCGGAGCGGGCCGTGCCACCGGCCTCGGCCATGGCATCGAGAACCGAAGCAAACCCCTCGCTTCCGGGTATGCCGATGACATAGGTCCTGACGCCGGAATCATGCAGGCCGGAGATGGTCGTGATGGCGGCCGCGTCGTCGAGGCAGCCGATTGTTCCCAGCGTGCCGTCACACAAAGGCGTGCCCGTGGTGCAGTCCCCGCCGGAACACGCCGGGAGGGAGGCGTTGCAGTTCGGGGCGCCGTCCGTGGCCAGGATGATGACGCCCGGGCCGGGCTCGCTCACGGCCTCGAGCGCGCCGGCAGCGGCCGCCAGCCCTCCATCTGCGGGCGTGAATCCTCCGCTGCACACAGGGTTGTTCGCCGGATCGTCGAGCACCGCCCGGATCGCGGGAGCGGTTTCCTCGGCCGGCGCTGTCATGACCCGAGGCAGGGCCACCGGCCCGGTGCAGAAGAGCTCGGGCGTGATCGCGCCGTCGAGGGCCCCCGGACCCGGGAACAGGACCAGGCCGAAATTGACGTCATCGTCATACTCATCGGCTACAGAACCAACGGCCCCGCCCACATCGTCCCACCTTGTTTCAAAGGTGATCCCGGAGGCGGGCTCGGCATTGGTTTCCGCGCATGAGCCGAGCTCGTCCTCGGTCGGCTCGTGGCCGTCGGACGGCTCCAGCATGGACGAGGACCTGTCCACCACAAGCATGATGGTCGTGGGCAGCAGGGTCAGCTCGATCCACATGCCCCCGCAGTAACCGTCCAGCCAGTCGAAGGCCATGCCGTCCTCAGACGATGGAATATCCAATATGTCAGGAACGTCCGGCACGACATCCTGATCAAGGGCGTCTAATTCATCAACCGTGTCGGACCCGCCCGTGTCCGCGTCCGCGTCCTGGTGATTGATCTCCACGTCCTCGGTGCCGCATGACACAGCAAGCAGGGCGGCGGCCGCGGATGCAGCGACAACGAATCTCGAAAATGTCATGTCAAGAATCCCTCCTTGGTGCGTCATTGTTTGTCTATCCTGTTATTTGATCTCCTCGAGCAGTTTCATGGCCTCTTTCCGGGTCGGCCCGGGCTGCGTCTGCACGAGGATCTCAAGATGTTTTTTCGCCTGCTCCGGCCTGTCCGTATTGACCAGGATTTTCGCAAGGTGCAGCCGCGCCTGTTCGGCCAGGGACCCGGTGGGGTAGCGGGACAGGTAGGAGCTGAACCCTTTCTCGGCCGCATCGAGGTCCCCAATCTTCTTTTCGAGAAGAACGCTCATCTTGAAAAGCGCGTTAGCCCCATAAGACCCCTTGTCCGCGGCTGCGGCCTCGAGATAGGCGCTGCGCGCGCCCTGATAATCGTGGCCCGCATTTTTCGCGTCGCCGAGAATCACGAGAGCCCTGGCGTCGCCCGTGCTTGTTTTCAGGTAGTTTTCGATCAGGGCAGCGGCCTGGTCCGGGCTGCCTTCGATGATCATCTTCTTCCACGCGGTGTAATCCGGTTGCTGGGCTTTCTTGTGCTGAGGCTGAAGCGCGGAAGCGGCTTTTTCGCCGGGCTGCGCAGCGATGACCTGCAGGCGGCCCTCGGCCGGGTCAAACCTCGCGGTTGCGCCCTTGCCGATGACCGAGCTTTCCAGGCCCTGGCCGGTAATTTCCGCTTCACCTTCCTTGATTTCGACAACAACGGTTCGGTCCTTGTGGATCGTGACCGAAAGCTGCGAGACCGCGGTCCGGATTGTCAGCATGTCCGCGGTAAGGAGAAGCTCATGGCCGGCCTGTCCGTCCATCTTCGCGAGAATTCTCCCTGAGAGCAGGTCCACGCGCGTGGCATGATCATCCCCGTCCGGTCTCGTCTTTATGACGCTTCCGGCGGCCAGCTCGAGTCGTCCGCCTTCAATTTCGATGACTGAAGGTTTCTCTCCCGGGACCTGATGTGCTTCTTCATCCGCGGCGGAGCCGAGGCTCTCATCTACGCGCGCGGCAGTCGCGGCATGCCCTCCGGCAGCGCGCTCGCCCGGTGCCGTGGGCCGCGTACCGCCGGCCAGGACAACGATCAGCACGGCCGCGGCCGCGGCGGCAACGGAGCCCGTGGCCGCGAGCAGCCATTGCTGCTGCTTGAGCCTGCGCTTCATTCGCATGGCGCTCAATAGCACCACGTTGTCGGCGCCGCGAGCCCCCGCAGTTTCCACGACCTCCTCGGCCGCGGATCTCAGCAGGTCGCGATAGCCCTGCCATGAGCCGACTTCCTCCCTGCACGCGGCGCATGTTTCCATGTGCTGCTCGAAGTCCCTGCCGAGCTCATCGTGCCTTCTGTCCAGCCACTTTTTATACATGTCACATTTCATGTGGTTCACCGTTTTCCACTCCCGTGAACCCCAGCTCGGCCGCCCTTGCCTTGAACAGGCCCCTTGCCCTGTGAAGGCGCGTCCAGACCGTGTTTTCCTTTATGCCCAGGATAGCGGCGATTTCCTTTCCTTCCATCTCCTCCATCTCGTGAAGAATGAGGACCTGGCGAAATTTGTCCGGGAGGCCGTCGAGCACGGCGTAGGCGAAGCGGGCGGCGTCGTGCTTTCTCTCGAGCTCCTCGGCGCCGTCTTCCGAAGCCTGTTTCCCTGAAAACAGGCCGAGAAAGGAACCGGCCCTGCCGTAGGCCTCGAGAATGGCCCTTCTTCGATTTTCCTTTCTCCTCCTGCCGAGCGCCACGCGCACGGCGATGGAGCACAGCCACGTGGAAAGCAAGGACTCTGCCCTGAACGCGGCGATGCTTTCATAGGCCTGGATAAAAGTTTCCTGCCGCAAGTCGTCAACGTCGCCTCCGGGTCCCGCAAGCCGGGCCAGCAGCCGTCCGACCCTGGCGCTGTGGACATTGTACAGCTCAGCCTGGGCTCGCGGATCGCCCTCGACGCATCGCCTGATGAGTGTTGCCTCGTCCATTGCAGTCACACGGCATGGGCAGGGCTGCGGCGGCCGGTTCCGGGCTTTTCAGCTTTCACAGGATAAGTTGCCGCAAAAGGGGCCTCACCTTCCCGCGACCATGAAAAAACCGGTCGGATCGCGTTATCCGATACCGCACGCCTCTTCATCGCAGCGGAAAATCGTAGCTCACGCCCAGGGAAAGGCTCCAGCCCACGTAGCCCGTGGAATAGACCGTCTCGCCGTTATACTTAAATCTTATCTTTTTCCAGAGAGGATAAATGCCCAGGGAGGCGAAAAGCCCAAACCCCTTGGCCGGTTTCCATCGCAGCAGGGGCCCGACGATGAAAGATGGGACCCACTTTGTCTTTTCGCCGGCCGCTTCTTCTTCCTTGGATTCCAGCCGCATCTCGAGGTAGCTGAGCACGACTCCCGCAAAAGCCCCGATCCAGACCTTGCCGATCTCCTTGCCGAGCTCCACGGCAAGCGAGCCGGAAACCTCCTGCATATGAACGGAGCAGCAGCTGATGTCTCCGAACGGCCCGCCCAGGTACCGGACCTTCAAGCTCACGCCGAACCAGCCGGAAAACCGCAGGCCCGCGCCGATTCCCGCGCCGAGAATGGAAGACGGGTACAGCTCGCCGGAGAAACTGCCGCCGGCCTGGATGGATACCGAAGGTGAAATAAACAGGCTGGGCAACGGCCCGGCTTTTTTCGGGGATGGTTTTTCCACGAGGCTTTCCCTCGCCTCGCCGGTCACGGGAGCCAGGGCCTCCTTGCTCATTTCCGGGGGCTCTTCAACGATATAGGCAAGCCCGAGGATTTCCCTGGTGGCAAGCGCGAGCGTGGTTTCCAGGCCGGCATCCGAAGGGACCTGCACGACCCTGACATACATCCTGCCCAGGGACACGGTGAGAAGATGCAGCGTGACCCCGTCGCCGGGCACGTCCTCGAGCCATAGCACGGCAAGGGTGGAGCTCCTGTCAATCGCCTTGCTGATGGCGCTTATCTGCTTGCTGACGGGGAGCTCGAAAAAATCGGGCGCAGGAACATCCAATTTGTCGACGCCCACGCCGGCCAGGTTCATCTGCAGCTCCACGATGAAGCCCAGGTCCCTTTGGTGAGCCTTCGCGTCCGCCTCACCGTGGACAATGACGTGCAGCGTCCCGGCTTCCGTGCCGCCGAGAGCGGGCGCGGCCGCGCAAAGAAGCACAGGCAAGCAATAGAGTATGAGCGTCAAATCCTTCATCACGCCGGCAGATTGGGACTTCATTGAATGCATAGCACAAATGGAAATGATCAGGAACGCTGAAAAACAAAAGATGGTCAGGCAGTTTCTCAGAGATCCTCGGGTTTTAAACCTGTGTGCTTGGCGATTCGTGCCAGCATGCGGGGACCGATTTCTTATCTGTCATGAAATGCGAAGACATAATCAGGCCGGCCGGATCGTGACAGAACACGATGAGACGTCCCGGATTGGAGCTTGATCGTCCAGCCAATTCGAAGTAAGGCAGCCAGCACAAGCCGAGCTTTTATTGATGGCCATTGACTCATGCCCGTACAGCAAAGACTTCACGCAATTCGGGAATTGTCTCGCCGTGTTCCAGTCGATCAGCCAGCACGCGCAAGGCCAAAGCTATGATCTTTGAAATTGCTTCTTGACGACTCCGCCCGTAAGCCATTACACCGGGTAGACCGGGAATTTCTGCAATCCACCGACCATCTTCCTCGCGTTCAATTTCGATGTTCATAATTTAAACCTTTAATATATATTTTAGCGAAGCTTTCAAGGAAAGACGAGTTTATTTGGCATGGTATCACCCGCAAGAAGCCGGGACTGTTTTTCATCGCCGAGAAATATTTTTTCCTCACGCCTGTTGTATTTTACAGCCCCGCAAGAAATCGCGATTCCAGCGGGGGGTTCTTTTATTTCCTCTTAACTGACGGAGTTCCTACAGGCGCATCGCCGCCCCTGCGGCGATGCGCCCGGGCACAAGGAGGCAGCTATGAAAACGGCAATACACATCGCGGCATTTTTAATCCCGGCCCTCTTCACGTGGGAAGCGCGATCGTCCAACTTCTTCGGAACCACGAAGGGCGGCGAGACGGCCGGCTTTGTCCTGAAGGAGACGCAGGTCTTTACCGAGATCACGGGCAACACGGCCCACACCGAGGTCATGCAGACCTATGCCAACCCTTTCAGCGAGCCCATCGAGGGGATTTACTTTTTCCCGCTTCCCGAGAGCAGCGCCATCAACAGGATGGTCATGCTGATCGGCAGCCGGGTGATCGAGGCGGACATCAAGCCGAAAGAGGAGGCGGAGGAGATCTACGAGACGGCCAGGGACGAGGGAAAACACGCCTCGCTCCTGGAAGAGCAGAGGGACAATATCTTCAAGCAGTCCGTGGCCAACATCATGCCGGGCGAAGAAATAAAGATCTACATCCGTTTCGTCCAGCCCGTGCTCTACGACGAGAACGTCTTTTCCTACAGGTTTCCCACGGTGATCGGGCCGCGCTATTTCCCGGAGGGCTATGCCATCTACAACCCGGACAAGACGGACGTGCACCCGGCCTACCTCAACCCGGGCGTGGAAACCGAAAAGATCAAGCACAGGTTTCAGATCGACGTGCTGCTGCGCAGCGGGATTGACAGGGAGTTCATAAAGTCGCCGTCGCATGACATAGACATTGCGGAAAACAAGGCAGGCGGCCTCTACGAATACAGCATCTCCAACGACAAGGCGGACGACAGGCCCGACAAGGACTTCGTGCTCGAGTACAAGTTCCCCGGCGATTCGATCAAGACGACGCTGCTCACGCACAAGGCCGCCGAAGACAAGAACGGCTATTTCATGCTCGTCCTCTACCCGCCCGACCTCCCGGACAGCGGGAAGGTCTCGCCCAAGGAGATGTTTTTCGTGCTGGACACGTCGGGCTCAATGTCGGGAGCGCCCATCAAGACGGCCAAGGAGCTCATGGACGCGAGCATCTCGAACATGAATAAACAGGACAGCTTCCAGGTTTACACGTTTTCCAATGACGTGCAGGCTTACTTCGATCAGCCCGTGACCTGGTCGAAGAAGAACGTCGAGGACGCCGTCAGCACGATCAAGAAGGTCTCGGCCAACGGCGGCACGGAAATGCTGGGACCCTTCCAGACCGCCCTGGGTTATCCGCAGGACGACGGGCGGCTCAGGATCGTTTTCTTTCTCACCGACGGGTACGTGGGCAACGAGGCCGAGATCCTCAGCCTCATCGAGGCCAGCAACGAGAAATCCAGGATTTTCCCGGTGGGCATCGGGTGCGCGCCCAACTCCTACCTCATCGAGAGCATTGCGTCGGTCGGAAGGGGCAAGCCCTTTTACTTCGGCCAGAACGGCAATGGCGCCGACCTGGTAAAGAGCTTCTACGACAAGATCTCGAGCCCCTACCTTGTGGACGTCAGGGTCGAGGTCAAGGCTAAGGACGTCAAGCTCGCGGACATGGCGCCGAAATATGTCCCCGACCTCTTCGCGGGCTCGCCGCTCTTCGTTGTGGGCAGGTACAAGGGCAGCGGCGACGGCACGATCATGGTCAAGGGAAAGGTAGGCGGAAAGCCGGTGACCATTCCCGTGACAGCCGCGTTCCCGGAAAAATCGCTCGAGAACTCGGCCATCAAGTACCTGTGGGCGGACAAGAGGATAAAAGAGCTCGAGGCCAAAGAGGACCTTTTTTCCGAGAATCACATGGAGGAAATCGAAAAGCTCGCGCTGCGCTATCACCTGGTGTCGCGCTACACCTCGTTCGTGGCCGTGGAGAAAAAGGTCGTCAACACGAGCGGGAGCGGGGACAAGCTCCTGAAGGTTTTCGCAAAAGCCCACATCCCGGAGGGAACGAAGTGGGAGGGATTTTTCGGCGAGTCGCAGGGAGTTGTTCTCAGCGCAAACCTTTCGCCGGACAGGATCCAGCCGGGCGACCCGGAAATCGTGGTCAAGGGCGGGAAGACTATCAAGCGCGTCACCTCGGTCCTTCCCTGGGGCGAGACCGTAAGGCACGTTTACGTGCCGCAGAAGGACGAGTTCGTGGGCAGGTTCCTGGTTCCGGACAACGTTCCAGAGGGAAAGTATGACGTCAAGGTGTTCGTCGAGCTCAAGGGCGGGGACACGAAAGTCACAACGGTCTCGTACAGGGTGGACAGGTCGGAGCCCGAGCTGAGGCTGGAGACCGAGATCAAGAAAGGCAAGCTTACCATCAAGGCCATACCCGTGAACAACGTTTACGAGGGCAAGCTCGTCGCCGTGAAGAACGGCATCGAGATCCGAAAGGGCCTGGACATAAAATACCTGAAGCTCACGGTGAACGGAGCGGTCCACGTACCCAAGCACCTCGAGAAGCAGGGGTACTTCAGGCTGGTCTACAAGATCCCCAAGAATCTTGCGGGCGGCGAGGTGAACATCAAGCTCAGCGCCGTGGATTTCGCGGACAACACCTTTACGGTCACGAAAACCGTGAGCCTGCCGTGAGCAAAGGAGCCAGTCGGATTAATGATCCTGCTGCGGCGCGCGATCCATCCCCGCCGGCTGTGTCGCTGCACCCCACGTCTCCTCGGTGTAGTTGGACTGCGCCTGCGTCGCCGTGGGGACCCCGCTCCTTGCCAGCGGGGCGCCTCGCGCGCCTCGCGACGTACCATTTCTCCGACAGGCTCCTGGCTCTTTCCATGCTGCTCCTGCTCGGCGTGGAAGCGCAGTGCTACGTGTTCCCGACCGTCATCCATGATTCGGACGAGAGCGGGGGCATCAGGGCCGAGGCCACAAACGGCGGCCTCGTGGTTGAAAAAGGGGGCAAGAAGGCGCACCTGACCGCGTGCAGCGGGCTTCAGAGCAATGCAATCCTGAAAGTCAGGGTGGCGGACGGAAACGTATATTTCACGCAGAAAGGAAAGGGGCTGTGGGTCTACAACACGCAGACCAAAAAGTTAAAAAGCGTTCTTCCGGCCGGCCGTGGGTGGGTCACGGCTTTTGACGTTGACGGCGGCGCGATCTATTTCAGCGAGGTGGGCAAGGGCATGCACAAGCTCGAGGGCGGCAAGGTGAAAAAACTCGAGGCCGTGCCCGACTTCATGGTAAAGACCATCACGGTCATAACACAGGGCTTCCTGGTTTTTTCATCGGACACGGGCCACCTCTACACCATGAAGAATGACACCAAGGTCAGGAAGATCGTAAAAAACATCTACCCCATGGACGTGGAGGTCGATGGGGATTTGCTGAACGTATCGACCATTTTCAAGACATGCAGCGTAACCTTTGAAGGAGAGATCAAGATGTGCAACCTTACGGCGCCAATCGCTGCGCAGGTTTCGGACGCCAACCACATAACTTCCCTTGCGACGTACAACGGCGAGCTTTACGTGGGGACATTCGACGCGGGCCTCCATGTTTTTTCCAAGGGCAGGCTCGAGAGGATTTACCCGGATATAACGTTCATCAATGCCCTGGCTGTCTTCGGCACAAGGCTTCTCGTGGGAACCCGGGGCGGGCTATACGTGATCGAGGGCGAGAACCTTGTCGATCGCCTGCACAAGGGCAGCGGCCTCATCGGCTCAAAGATCAACGGCATTACCATCTGCGATGACCGGGTCGTCCTCGCCATGAGCGAGGGC
>JBDRLK010000382.1:0-2099 GCA_043813155.1 Pseudomonadota bacterium
CGCCGTGCCCCCCAGCGCACAGAGGCTGGCCACCTTGACCATTTTCGCGAATCTTCTAAGCTGATCGATCTTCTCCGGCTTCCCCCTGCCCTCGCAGATATCGTGGAGCATCCATGAAAGCTGTTTGAGCCCCTCGCGGCAGCTCATGCATTTTCCGCAGGACTCGTCTACCAGAAAGTCGGTAAAATAGCGGGCAACGTCGACCATGCAGGTTTCCTCGTCCATGACGATCATGCCGCCCGAGCCCATCATGGAGCCGATGTTCGTAAGCACGTCGAAGTCCACCTTGTTGTCCAACAGGGAGGCCGGGATGGCGCCTCCCGAGGGGCCGCCGGTCTGGACCGCCTTGAACTCCTTCCCCTTGAGGATCCCGCCTCCTATTTTGTACACGAGGTCCTTCAACGAGATGCCCATGGGCACCTCCACGAGGCCAGTATTGTTGACCTTCCCGACGAGAGAAAAAATCTTTGTTCCCTTGCTCCCCTCGGTGCCGATGGATGCGAAAGCTGCGGCGCCATTTTGCACGATGAGGGGAACGTTGGCCCACGTTTCGACATTGTTGATGCAGGTCGGGCTGTCCCACAACCCTTTTTCCGCGGGATAGATGAATTTCGGCCGCGGCTCCCCTACTTTGCCTTCCAAGCTTGCAATGAGCCCCGTCTCCTCGCCGCACACAAAAGCCCCGCCTCCCCGGTTGATATGGATGTTAAAGCTCAAGCCGCTTCCCAGGATGTCGCTGCCGAGGAAACCGCAGCGCTGCGCATCCTCGATGGCCTTGATGAGCGTCTGCAGCGCGAGAGGGTATTCGTACCTGATATAAACATAGGCCTCCGGCGCGCCTATTGCCCATGCCCCGATGATCATTCCCTCGATGACGCGGTGAGGGTTGCCCTCCATGATGCTGCGGTCCATGAAGGCCCCGGGGTCGCCCTCGTCCGCGTTGCAGACGATGTATTTCACGCCGTCCCCGGAAGGGGCGTTGCGGCATACTTCCCATTTCTTTCCGGCAGGGAAGCCGCCGCCTCCTCGGCCGCGCAGGCCGGCCCTTGTTACCTCTTCGATCACGTCTTCCGGCTTCATCCCGAGCGCCTTGACCAGGGCCCTATAGCCGTCATTGAGCACGTATTCATCGATGCTGAACGGGTCGATCCTTCCATTGAGGCCGAACACCTGCCGGTTCTGGTTGGCGTAAAAGGGTATGTCCTCTTCCTTTACAACGGGCTTATTGTTCGTGGGGTCCACGTACAGAAGCCTGTCCAGTATCTTGCCCGACACGATGGTCGTGCCGACCATTTGCTCGATGTCCTGCGGCTTGAGCATCTGGTAAAACGTGCCGGACGGCTCGTGGAAGCACAGCGGCCCCCTCTCGCAGAATCCCTGACAGCCGGTACATTTCAGGGTCACATCGGTCTTCAGATCCTTTTCTTCGATCTCTTTTCTTATGGCGTCCGCCACTTCCAGAGCACCTGCCGCCCTGCAGCCGGTGCCGGCACAAAGATAAATCGTGTGCTCGGTACTTTTTGTCTTCGCCTCGAGCGATTCCCGGTACTTGGTAAAATCCTCCTGCTTGCTGAAACGCATCTGCATCTGCATCTTCATCATCCTCGCTTTGTTATCATGGTTTGCCGCCCTTGCAGACCTCGGCGGCCCTGTTGTATCCTTCCTCGAGCGCTTTCTTGTTCAGCTCCACGAACTGCGCCTTTTTTGCGAATTTCTTGGCCACGAACTTCTGCAGGTTGCCGAAATCCACGGCTTTGGTGGCCCCCACGTAGGCGCCCAGCGCCACCATGTTGGCCGCCTTGCCGCTTCCGAGCTCCATGGCTATCTCGTTTGCCGGTATCTTCACCTGCAGGATGTCCTTCCTGTCCAGCGATATGTTGATCAGCGAGCTGTTGATCACCAGGACGCCTCCCTTGACCAGAGCGGGGCCGAAGCGCTCCAGCGAAGGGTTGTTCATGACCACCGCGGACATGGGGTTGGGGATGATCGGGGATGCGATGGGCTCTTTCGAAATGACGACAATGCAGTTTGCCGTCCCCCCCGCGCATCTCCGGTCCGTACGAGGGAAGCCACACCACGTTGTACCCTTCCTCCATGGC
>JBDRLK010000383.1:0-2259 GCA_043813155.1 Pseudomonadota bacterium
GCATATGCCTCTTCGACAAAAACAAAGCCGCCGTGCTGAGCCGCCCTCACGCTTTAAAAACCGCCGGTGGGCCACGCAGGAATCGAACCTGCAACCTCCGGATTAAGAATCCGCTGCTCTGCCTAGTTGAGCTAGTGGCCCTCCATGAGCATAATTCCACGCTCCGCCGCCCCAAGGAAATAAATAACTTATAGATAATTTTATGTAATTTCAAGTCATTATTCAATAATTCCTGTCCCATAAAATGCCGGCGCCGTACCGGCCGAAGGACAAAGATAAACGGCAAATATTGTAAAAGCATGATTATTGTGCAACAATAAGTGCCAGAATTCGAGGAAAATAAAATGGAGAATTTGAACAAAATCACGTTTGCAGCGGCACTGCTCCTGCTGGCCCTGCTCATGTCGGTATGTCCGGGGAAGGGGCTTCATGCCCAGATGATCACGGAGGAGGAAGTCACCGCCGTGATAGAATCCGTCGATGTTCAGGAAGTTTTCCAGGGATGCGCCGCCACCCGGCCTCATCCCGATTCCGTTGAGCTCTCTTTCATTGTCAGCTCCCAGGGGCAGGCCACGCTTCTTCTTACGAGCCCGCCGGTGGACAAGGACCTGCTGGACTGTTTCAAGGCGGCGTCAAAGAGGGTCGTCTTCAAGGCAACGGGGAACAAGTTCGAAATCACCCTTCCCATGGAGTTTCCCCCCCAGCTGGGCACGGTCTCGGACGAGCTGGTCAAGTCCGTCATGGAGTCGCTCGCCGTGAAACAGTCTTTTCAGGATTGCGCCTCCTCGAAGCAGCACCCCGAGTGGGTGAAGCTTTCCTTTCTCATCGACGCGAAGGGCCGGGCGGAGCTCTTCATTTCGAAACCCGAGATCGACATCCAGCTGTTTTCCTGTTTTGAAAAATCTTCAAAGAACATCATGTTCAAGCCGACGGGTTACAAGTTCGTGATCAGTTATGACATGCAGCTTCCTCCCCCCGTGGTAATAAAGTCAAAGGGAGAGGTCACGTCCGTCATGGAGTCGGATTACGTGAAAAACGCCTTCCTGGAGTGCGCGGCATCGGGCCCGCATCCGGAATCGGTCGAGTTTTCCTTTTCCGTCGACATGTACGGCAAGGCGACGCTGCTTTCCACGATCCCCCTGGTGGACAAGACGCTCTTCGACTGTTTCCAGGCAGCGTCGAACAAGGCCACGTTCAAAACAAAGGACAGCTCATTCAACTTCTCCTACCCGATCAAGTTTCCGGCTTCCATTGGAATCATGCCCAAGAAGGATATTTCCCCGGTCCTGGAGGCCGCGGCAACCCGGCAGGCGTTCGACGCGTGCGCGGCCAAGGCGCAGCATCCCGAATACATAGAATTTTCATTCTCGGTCAGCGAAGCCGGGAGCGCGACGCTGCTTTCAACGACCCCGGGCGTTTCGCAGGCTCTCATGTCCTGCTTTCAGACGGCTTTCGGGCAGGCGTCGTTCACCGCCTGGGGGAAAGAGCTCAAAGGGGCCTACGGTATGACGTTTTCTGCCTACATCGAGCAGTTGTCGAAAGACAAGGTGGCTGCCGCCATGGAAGCGATGTCCGTCCGGGAAGCCTTCGCCGCATGCGCGGCGCAGGCCCCGCACCCCGCGTCGGTCGACCTATCCCTCGAAGTCGGCCCCGCGGGCCGGGGGGAGCTGCTCGCCGTGACGCCCGAGGTGGACAAGGACATGTTTTTCTGTTTCCAGGACGCCACGGCGAAGGCCCTGTTCGAAGCAGCCGGCGCAAAAACCAAGGCGAGCTACGCCATGGCGCTGCCCGCTTACGCGGACCCGAAGACGAAAAAGAAGGCGAAATCAATCAAGTCGGCAGGCTGGGCCATGTTCGCGCTCGGCGCCGCCATGCTCGTTGCGGGCGCGGGGACCGGCGGAAGCGCCCTTTCCACGAACAGCGACCTCGATGATGACTGCCCCGGGGGAGAGTGCAGCGTGGATAGAGAGGGCGATGTCGACAGGATGTATTCCATGGCCCTGGCAACGGACGTTCTCCTGGGCCTGGGAGGCGGCGTGACGTTGGTCGGCATCATCCTCCTCGGCGTGGGAGCGAGCAAGGAGAAGAAAAACAAGGCAGCCCCCACGGCAAACCTGTCGCCCACCGGCCTGTCCCTGACCTGGAGGTACTGATAATGAAAAGCGCTGCGAAAGCCGCTTTCATTTTTATGCTGCTCTCCTGCCTCACAGGATGCGAGCACCTGCTGAACGATTACAGCGTGGGTGAAGACGAAGACTG
>JBDRLK010000384.1:0-7534 GCA_043813155.1 Pseudomonadota bacterium
ATGGCATTGTCGATCCCGTCGCTGCACACGGGCGGGGAGCCTCCCTGCATGGGCGCGCAGGTAGATGCGTTGCCGTCCATGTCCAGGCCGCTTCCGGGAAAACCGTTTTCGCCCACGTTGAACAGCGTCATCTTGAACGCGACGCCGAACTCTTCGGGAAGCATGCATTGGCCGTCGGCCATGGCCACGTCCCTGCCCGCGCAGTCTTCGGTCACGTCCGGCGTCTCGACCGAGTCGCCCCCGGCATCCTCCCGGGGGACGTCCTCCGCGGCCTCCTCGGCCGGGACGTCCACGGGCTCGTCGATGGTCACGTCCTGCGCGTCCGTGCCCGCGTCCGCTTCCCCCTCCATGGGCACGCAGCCGTTCCCTTCAGCGCAGGTCGTCCTGCCTTCGCAGTCATCGTCGGACCAGCAGGGGTGCCTGCACGTGCCCGACACGTCGTCCTCGCTGACCACATCCTCGGGAAAGTAGTGGCAGATCAGCCCGTCCCTGCAGTCGGAATCGATTTCGCACGATTCGCCCAGCCCCTTCTGCATGCAGCCCGCCGGGCCCGCGAGAAACAAAACGAATAAAGCCGCTTTCATGATTTTCGTTCTCATATCGATACCCTCCCTTTCACGAAGACCAGCGACGGGCCTGAGAGCGCGGACCCGAATTTGCCGGTCTTTGTCCCGCCCTGATAGAGCATGCCGATCGAGATGTCCACGGCCCGCCAGAACGAGAGCACGACCTCGGGATAGAGCATGAAGCTGTAATCGTCCGGGTCGTCCCGGTCGTTCGTTCCCGGGTGGATGCACACCATGCCCACGGCGCGCAGCAGAAGCTTGTCGTCGAAGAACTTGAAATCGTTGGTCAGGAGAATATAGTCCTGCAGATTGTTCATGCCGAACTCGTCCACGAAGCCGTGCATGTACTGCAGGTTGATGTACCACCAGGAAAAGATCGAGTAATCGATGCCGGCCGATATCTTGTAGAACCAGTTGCCCTCGATGTCCTGCACGAGCTGCGTGTCGTCGACGGGGATGTAGACTTCCTGGCCTCCCAGGCCGGGCGCCCAGGCGCCGCTCGTGCGGATGTGATAGTACCGCTCCGGGTGGATGAAAAAGGCGACCTCTCCCCACAGCCCGAGGCCGCCCAGCCTGTCCAGGGACGCGGAAAAGTCGGCGCCGATCGCGTGCATCCTCGGGTAGGACAGGGTGATGGTGTTGAGAATCTTCGACCCCTCAACGTCCACGCTGTTAATGAGATCCACGAGCGTATCCGTCTGGCCCGCCGGGTATTCCTTGAGATGGATGTCGTCAGCGTAAACGCGCTCGGCCTGGAGCATGTCGTCGAAGCCCCGGTAATAGCTGACGGACATGTCGATGTTGAACAGGACCCACGCGAGCTTCATGGCGATCTGGACATTCTTGAACGAGATGTCGGGCGTCTGCGTGTGGATGTCGTATTCCACGATCCCGCCGGCATCGGCGAAGGTTTCCTGAAGGGTGATGAGCTCGAACATCTCGTCCGCGTTGACCCTCTGGCGGAACAGGTCGGGGTCCGTGAAGGCGTTTTTCGCCCAGAACGGGACCTGGGCCGGCCTGAAGAGGGGGATCACCAGGAAATGAAAAGTGAATTCCTCGAAGACCTTGTTCTCGCCGCTCAGGAAATAGGGGTGGGTGTATGAAATATTGATGATCTCGTTGGCGATGTACTCGCCGAACTTGAGAGGGTCCTCCAGGTCGAGGGAATTGATGTTGCTCGTGGGGTTGAACTTGTCGGCCGTGCCCCAGACGATGATCTGCCTGCCCAGCCTGATGTCCAGGCCCGGGAGCAGGAAGTCGGTGACCTGCAGGTAGAGCGCGTCGTTCTCGAACCTGACGGGGTCGACTTTTTCCCTCCAGGAAAGATCGTCGAAGGAATCGCCGGACATCATGCCCGAAAAGACCATTTTTCCGTCCACGACCGCCTTGACGGTTTCGCTTATCCTGAAGGACCCCTTCAGCCTGAAGGTGTTTTCGGAAAAAATGAAATTAAAGTCCTCCATGCCGCTGGCTTCCTTGAGAGGAAGCGTGAGCCTCAGGTCGGTTTCGAGGTAGCCCTGGACCTTGTAGCGTTTTTCGTCCTGCCAGGCCCCGGCGAGTCCCGCATAGAAAAGGAGCGCGCAGAGGGCGGGCAGGATCACGATAATCTTTTGCTTCATGGCATCTCTCCCTATTTTTAAAAGGGATTATTATATATTTTTAAAAACGATATCAAGTTAAATATCGAATTCCGGGGTAGGGGCGACTTCAGTCGCCCATACCTTTTTAAAACGGGAGGCTAAAGCCTCCCCTACCCACAACGAGAAGGACGAACGGGAGGCTAAAGCCTCCCCTACCCACAACGAGAAGGACGAACGGGAGGCTAAAGCCTCCCCTACCCGTGCATTGATGTGATGTTGACTACTCGTCCCTGACCAGGGCTCTCTTGCTGAAAAGATCGTCGTCCAGGCCGCGGTTGAATCTGACATCCGTGTACTTGTAAGTGGTGGAGTGGCTCTTGCCGTGGTCTTTCATCACTGACATGGAGCAGTAGTTGTGGCCGTCCCATTTTTTCACGCCCGTGCGCGTCTCGGTCTTGTGCTTCTTGCCGTCCTTGTCGCGGTACTCGATCTTGTCGGCGTTGAAGTATTTCTTGTTCACGACCACGTTAAGGATGGGCCAGGCAAGGTCCTTGCCCGGCTTCTGGGTCAGCTTGAGGTTGACCTGCTTGTCGTCTTCACTTTCGATCGCGGGGTCGTATTCGTTGGCAAGCCTGAAGATGGATGACTCGTCCAGCGTGTAGTCGTAACCCAGCATGGTCTGCTTCTTGGCGTGCGAGGCGATCCTCCTGACCTTGCCCAGCGACGGCTCGTACACGTACATGGTATTGGCGTCCTTGTTCAGCACCGCGAAATCCGCGAGGTCCGCCGGCTCGGTCCATCGCAGCAGCCTCTTGTCCTTGCCTTTCTGGAACATGATCAGCTTGTGGTAGTCTTCCTTGCCTTCCTTGTCCTTGACCGTCACGTCGATGTGGATCTCCATGTCCTTGGCAAAAAAGTGGAAGTCATCGCACTTGTCAAGGATCTTCGCGGCCGTAAGCTTTGCTTTCTCTTCCGCCGGCGCGCTGCCCAGCCAGGCCACCATGAAAACGATCGCCGTGCAAATCACGGCCCGGACCATGAGTTTCTTTCCTTTCATCTTTTCCTCCATTCTCAACCTTTCAGACGCGTACACGATCTTTTTTGCGCGCCGGGAGCGCGCAGCCGCGCGGCCTGCGGCGGTTATTCTTCGCGCACGAGGTTGCGCTTCGTGAACAGGTCGTCGTCAAGGCCCTGGTTGAATTTCACTTTCGTGTACTCGTAAATGGTCGTGTGCTGCTTCGTGTGGTCCACCATCTCGGACCCAGACCCGTAGAGGTGGCCGTCCCACGCCTTGACGCCTGACCTCATCTCGGTCTTGTGCTTCTTGTCCTTCTCGTCGCAGTATTGTATTTGCGCGGCGTGAAAGTCCTTTTTGCTCACGAACACCTTGAGTATGGGCCAGGCGAGGTCCTTGTCCTTTTTCTGCGTGAGATACAGCTTGTAATTCCCGTCATCCTCGCCGATCGATTTCGGGTCATAGGCGTTCTCGAGGCGGAAGATGGACGCCTCGCTCTTGGTGTAGTCGTAGCCCAGGAAGGTCTGTTTCTTGGCGTGCGACGCGATCCTCCTGACCTTGCCCAGCGACGGCTCGAAAACGTACATGGTGTTCTCGTCCTTGTTCAGGATGGAAAAATCGGCGATGTCCTTGGGCTCGAGCCAGCGCATGAGCCTCTTTTCCTTTCCTTTCTGAAGCATGATCATCTTGTGACGGTCCTTCTTGCCCATACCGGCGATCACGGTCACGTCGATGTGGATCTCCATGTCCTCCATGAAAAAATGAAAGTCATCGCATTTTTTCAGGATCTGCGCCGCCGTCAGCTTGTTTTTCTCTTCCGCCGGCGCGCGATGCATCAGGGCTGTCAGGGAAACAGCCGCAAGCCCCAGCGCGGCCATTGCGATCAATCCTTTCTTTCTCATTGCTACGCTCCCGAATTCCCCACCCCCCGGTTACCTGATCCCCCCTTTACGTCCGGTCATAGTCAGCATTGTATCCAATTAGACGCTCGAATCCACATTATAATTAATTTTTCTCATTTCTTCATTTCTTCTGGTTGACGAGGTGGCGCTCGACCGTCTTCCCGCCGACCTTGATCAGGATGGGCATGAGAAAGAGCGTGGCCGCGGCGGCAATGAACAGCGTGGTGGCGATCAGCCCCCCCGCTTTCCGGACCGGGATGATCACGGCGAACAGCAGGATGCCGAAGCCCGCCATGACCTCGAAGGCGTTGAGCGCGATGGCGCGGCCAGTGGTCTTCATGGTCTGAAGAAGCGGCTCTTTGTGGCCTTCCCTGATGATTTCCTTGTATTTCCATAAAAAATGTATGGGGTAATCGACCGAAGCGCCGAGCGCGATGATGGAAACCATGGAAACGCCCATGTCCATGGGCACGCCGGAAAACCCGAGGCCGCCGAAAACGAGCAGCAAGGTCAGGACTGCGGGAAACGCCGCGATCAGGCCGATGATCAGCGACCGGAAAAGAACGCTGAGCAGGACGAAAATAATCGCCAGGGCGACGACGACCGACTTGACCTGGTTCGTGAGCACGCTCTCGTTCATCCGCTGAAAAAGAAAGGGGTAGCCCGTGACTTCCACCTTCAGTCCCTTTTTCACGAGAACGGCTCCCGGCTCGACACCGCTCATCAGCTTCTCATCCACGATGACCTCGCCCGTCCTTAAAAAGCAAAGATGCTGCATGACCCTGTCCGTCAGCTTTTTTTTCTTCTTCGCGTTTTCTTCCTTCTTTCCGGCAAAGGGCTCGATCACGCCGACCGCGATCCACCTTATGTAAATATCCTGGACATTGGTAAGGACGATCCTGACGCCCTTTCGAAATCCCGTGACCTTCTCCTTCTTCACGTTCTTATCCAGGGCTTGCAGCTTCGACGATTCATGGCTCTTTTCTTCTTCCGTGGCAAAGGAGAAAAGCAGCTCGTACATCGCCTCCTCGGTCAGGTTCCCCTTGCCGGCCAGGCCGCAGACGCCGTCAACAAGCTCGTCCCAGCTCCTGTTCCCGTCGATGTAAACGAGCTCGTCCTCGATCAGGTCCATGTTCAGCTGCTCGCTCAAGGCGCTTCTGAGATTCGCGTCGCAGCCCGCGGCGCAGCTTTCCAGCACGCCCAGGATCCGGGCTATTACCTTGCCCTTGTCGAGCTTCGTTTTCAGCTTCTCTTCAAGGGTAAAGGTTATATTTTCAGCCGCATCCTCTCTCGCCGCCATGAGGATTCTTCCCTTGGCCTCCTCGCTGCCCATGTCCGCAACATTAATCGAGAACATCGTGCTTCGCATGGACGTGTCGATGAACGCCCGTATCGTTTCTGCCACGGCCTTCGCCTTTTTCGTGTCAAAGCCGCTCACCCTGACCTGGATGATCGCGGAGCCCCACTTCTCGTCCACCAGCAGGCGTATGGCCGGATCATCCTCCACCAGGTAGACGAGCGATGAGACCTGGTCCCTGTGCGGAGGAATCTGCTCCTTGCCCGTCAGGGCCGAGCTGGCCAGCGAGATGACCCTGGTGATGGACTGGATGTCCGTCACGCCGTCGATCCCCGCGATTTTTCCTTCCAGCTTCTGCATTTCCTTGAGCACGAGGGGGCTCTTGATGTCGCCTTCAATGTAGAGCTGGATGAAGAGCGACCCCCCGAACGTGTTGACCATGAACTCGTCGGCGAGAATGGGCTCGCTTCCTTTCGGAAAATAGCTCGCCATGCTCGTCTGCGTGGAGATTTTGCTCAGGTAATAGGCGCTTACGGCTCCGACCACGATGACGACGAAAAGAACCGGCTTTGCCCTGTTGGAGAACCATGCGGCAATGCTTGCGAGGACCTGGCCCATGACATCGCCCGATTCTCCTTTGCCGGGCTCGCCGATTTTCACCCTCGTAAGAACCGCGCTGATGAACAATATGGAGACCGTCAGGGTCACGGCCACGCCCAGGGCCATCATGAAGCCGAATGTCCTGAGCGGCTTGATGTCCATGACGAGGAAGGATGCAAAACCCACGATCGTGGTAACGCCGGCCATAATGACCGGGATGCCCACTTCCTTGAGCATCACCCTGACCGCCTCTTTGCGCGAGATGTCCTTGCGTATGCTCAGGATCCTGAAATACCGCGCCAGGAGGTGTATTCCGTACGCGCTGGCTACGGAGGCGAGGATCATGGGAAGGGAGGTGGACACGAGATCCATGGAGATCTCCATGATCGGCATGAACCCAATCGTGAGGAGCAGGCCGAAGATCAGGGCCATGAGCGCCAGGAAGGGGGCGCCGAAGCTCCTGAAGGAGAGGAAGATGATGGCCACCACGGCAAGGCCCACCCAGGGCGAAAGCCGCTTCAGGTCGTTCTGGGTCCCCTCCATGATATAGGCGGAGACAAAGGGGGCGCCGCCGAAGTACATGGTCATGTCCTTGCGGTCGCCCACGGCCCGCGTGGTGATCTGCCGGATCGTCCTGGCAACTTTCCACATGCCGGGGCCGCTCTCGAGCTTGCAGATCAGCAGTGTCGCGCGCGCATCTTTCGAAATGACCGCGCCGATCAGGTGCTCCCTGCTCATCACCCTTTCCTTGACCGCCTTGATCTGCTCCGGCGTCATGTGAGGCGGGATGTCGTCCACCAGGTTCTGGATGAGCGCGCCCGTTTCCCTGCCCATCTGCTTTTCCTCGAAATCGCGCATCTCCGTCAGGCTCGTGACCGAGCCCACGCCGTCGATCGCCTCGATCTGCTTTGATATATGCCTGATGAGCTGGAGGTTTTCCAGCGAGAAGATGTCCGACGTCTCCAGGCCGATGAGCGCGATATCGAGCCCCCCGAATTTCTTGCCCACTTCCTTGAACAGGGTTACTTCCCGGCTCCTTTCCGGGAAAAACGCCGTTATGTCGTCATTGTAATCCGTCCTGAATATGGAGATGATCGAGTAAATCGAGACGGCCGCGATGACCAGCGCGATCCACAGGCTCCTCTTTTCAATAAACTTCGCCAGTTGCTCCATTTAATTCCCCGATTTCAGATTTTCTGCGCCCGCGTGTCGGGCCTCGAGCTCCCGGCCGGCCATGCCGCCCGGCCGGAACTGGAAAATTCCTGCGAAACCATGTAAAATTCGCGTATAAGACACTAAAAGTATTGAAAAAAAAGTTAAAGGTAAATACTTTAATAAAAAAATGACTGAAATCAAAGAAAACTTTAAATTAAAATGCCCTTCCCTGCCTGCCCTGCTCCTCGTCCTTGCCTCGGGCTGCGGGGCCGGCCTTTCCGTTGAAGAAGGCACTGTCAATGCGGCAGCTGCCGCGCAATCCCTGTACGAGTCACATTACCCGAGATTCAAGATCCTGAGCCAGCACAACATCCCGGTGAGTGACGAATCCGACCCCATAAAAATCGCCCTCGAGGTGG
>JBDRLK010000385.1:0-2325 GCA_043813155.1 Pseudomonadota bacterium
CCCTTCAGGGCCGCGTGCAGTCAATGGCTGACACCGGCGGGGCTAAAGCCCCGCACTACGAGCGGGTAAATCGGGAGGCTTCAGCCGCCCCTGCCCGTGAGCTCGAGATCATATCAGGTTTCTCAGTTTCACCTCCAGGTATTTCCTGATGGCCCCGGCCGTGACCTGGTGGGGGTAAACGTCTAGAACAATGGCTCCCATGCTCCTGAGCTGCGCGATTGTCTCACTCCTCTCGTGCAGCAGCTGGCAGGCGGCCGCCATCTGGAAATGCTTTTCCCGCGTGCCGCTGCTTTTCTTCCCTTCGGCGATGTCCTCCAGCTCCCTGTCTCTCATCATGACGATGAGCGGCAGGTGGACCGGGCGTATGTTTCTCGTGCAGACCACGAGCTCTTCGGCTATTTCCTTCCCCCATATGTCGGTGAAAATGATGATGAGGCTTCTTCTGCGGCGCATGGTCGCCATGCGTATGGCTGCCGTGTAATCAGGCTCCACGAGCGCGGCGTCAGCGTCGTGAAGAGCGTCGGCGATGCGCTTTATCTGCGCGGGGTTTTTCATGGGCGGGAGGTGTTTTTTTATCTTCTCCGAAAACAGGATGAGGCCCGCGTTGTCCCCCTTGGAAACAATGACGTGGCTCAGCAGCATGGCGGAGTTGACGGCGTAATCGAGGCGGCTGCGTCCTTCGATAATCGTCGTCATCATTTTTCCCGAGTCGATGAGGAGGTAGACGGTCTGGCTGCGCTCCGCCTCGTAATTCTTGACGATGATCTTGTTTCTGCGGGCCGTGGCCTTCCACTCTATTCTCGACGGGTCGTCCCCCTGAACGAATTCGCGGAGGCTTTCGAAGGTCGTGCCGTGGCCCGCGAGGGCGACAGGCGACATGCCGTACTCTTTCAGCTTCCTCGTCCTCAGGATGTCCTGGTATCGCTCGAGCATCTTGATGTCTGGATAGACCTTTATGCTTGTGGGCTTCAGCAGCTCGAGCTGTCTCCACGAGAGGCCCAGCGGCCCCATCACCCTGGCGATGGACGGGCCGACGGGATAATTGCCCCTTTTCATGGGAACGAAATCGTACTTCAGCTCGGCCTCGCTGTTCCCCCCAAGCCTTACCTGGGGGAACGATGCTTCCTGCGGCCTTGCGATTTCCGGCAGCGCGTCCACAATGCGCACCAGCAGCCTTCGCGATCTGCTGTTTTTAAGCCTGATGGTTACTTTCTCCGTTCTTCCGGCGCTCACGATGCTTCCATGCAGGCGCTCTGCGCCCAGACATTGCAGTGTTTTTCCGGCAAGCGCCCAGTCGACCACTGCGAGCAGGATGACGGCCGCGTCCCATGCCGCTACGATCAGCCAGCCGTGCTGAATTTTTCCTGCCGCCAGGCCTCCTGCGCACCCGATCAGCAGGAGCAGTATGGTGAATCGGGACGGGATCATCTTGCTCTCACATGGGCACCGTGGTTTCCTGGAGTATCTCCGAGATGACGTCTTCGGCCGTGAGGCCCTCGATCTGTGCTTCCGGCCTGAGGAGGACCCTGTGCCTCAACACGGACGGGGCGTTTTTCTTGACGTCGTCCGGGATCACGTAATCCCTTTTCTCAATGCATGCGGAGGCTTTGGCCATCTTCAGGAGGCCGATGGCTCCCCTCGGGCTCGAGCCCACGGATATGTTCGGGTGCTTGCGCGTGTTCTGTACGAGGTCGACGATGTACCCGTGAATCCTCTTGTCCACGGAAGGCGTCTGGAGAAACCGCCTGAGGTGAAGGATGTCGTCTTTGCCCATGATTTTTGTCGCCCCGCTCTTTTCCAGCTCCGCGGGATTGAATCCCTTGTCGTGAAGATCGAGTATCTCGAGCTCCTGCTGAGGCTCGGGAAAGCCCAGCACGATCTTGAGCAGGAACCTGTCGAGCTGCGCCTCCGGCAGGGGATAGGTCCCTTCGAATTCGATCGGGTTCTGCGTGGCGAACACGGAGAAGATGGGAGATATGTCATACTTCACGCCGTCCACCGTGGCCGTTCTTTCCTCCATGCTTTCGAGCAGCGCGGCCTGCGTTTTCGCCGGCGCCCTGTTGATCTCGTCGGCAAGGAGAATGTCGGTGAAGATCGGGCCGCGCCGGAAAACGAATTCGTTTTTCTTCATGTCGTAGATGTTGGTTCCGATAATGTCGGAAGGCATGAGGTCGGGAGTGAACTGTATGCGGCGGAAAAGCGAATCGATGGCAAACGACAGGGTGCGCACCATGAGCGTTTTTGCCGTTCCGGGCGGGCCTTCGATCAGGGCGTGCCCGCCCAGTACGACGGTGAGAATGATGTTTTCCAGCGCCTTGTCTTCTC
>JBDRLK010000386.1:0-13179 GCA_043813155.1 Pseudomonadota bacterium
ATTCCCTGCTATCGCTCCGAGCTGGTGCTTCGCATTTACCGCCGCTACTTCACCATATCGGGAATGATGCGCGCCAGGCTCTTCAACGGTTTTACGCTCACCGACGATTATCTCGATGAGCTGGCCGAAGCCGTGTACCAATGCACGGCCTGCCGGCGCTGCGTGAAAGCCTGTCCGATGGGGATCGATCACGGGCTTATCACCCACCTGGGCCGATGGGCCCTGGCCGAGATTGGGATTGCTCCCAAGGCGCTCGTAGTTTCAGTGCGCGAGCAGCTCGAGGGCCCGACCCGCAACACGTCCGCCATCCCGGTTCCCGCGCTGCAGGACACCTGTGAATTTCTGGAAGAGGAGCTGCTGGAAACCTACGGCCACCCGATCAAGTTTCCCATGGACGTGGAGGGGGCAGAGATGGTCTTCTTCCCTGCCGTGAGCGACTATCTTCTCGAGCCCGACACGCTCATGGGCAACGCGGCCGTCATGTACGCGACCAACGGCTCGTGGACCATCGGCACGAAATATTACGATGGGATCAACTACGGGCTTTTTTACAGCGATCGTATATGGGACCAGACCGTGCGCATGGAGGCCGAGGAGCTCAAGCGCCTGAAGGGCAAATACATCCTGATCGGCGAGTGCGGCCACGCCTCCCGCTCCGCCAAGGTGGGGCTTCCCACGTTCTGCGGCGGCAAGAATGCGCCGCCGGTCATGCATATCATTGAATACAGCCACCGCATGCTCGAGGAGGGCAAGCTGAAAGTCCGGCCCAACACGATCAAGGAGCGCGTGACCTATCACGACCCCTGCAACATCGCCCGCTCGGGCTGGATCATCGAGCAGCCCAGGGAAATCCTGAAAGCCATTTGCTCTGATTACGTGGAGATGACTCCAACCAGGGAAGACAATATCTGCTGCGGAGGCGGCGGGGGCACGGTGTCCTGCGACGAGCTTCGCAAGTGGCGCACCGGGCCGGGCGGAAAGGTCAAGGCAAGGCAGATCAGGGAAACTGGCGCAAAGTACCTGGTCGCGCCGTGCGCCAACTGCAAGAAACAGCTGGCCGAAGTCATCGACGACAACGGGCTTGAGGATGTCGAGGTCGTGGGGCTTCACAACCTCCTGATCAAGGCCATTGACTTCGGCCTTCCTCCCGAAATGCCGAAAAAAGACGAAGAGCGGGATTGATAATTAGTTGAACTGGGTAGTGCAGGGGCTTTAGCCCCGATTTCTTGTAGTGCGGGGCTTTAGCCCCGCTGAAAAAAAGGAGACCCGAAAATGGAACAGTGGCTCGAATGGGCGCGCGGACCGCTCTTCAGGTTCGCCTTCCTCATCATGGTCCTGGGCCTCGCCCGGCACATCGTCCTGACCGGTGTCGGGGTTTTCCGCGCCATGCGCCGCGCGGGCAACAAGAGCATACCTTACGGGCAGGTCTTCGTGAGCACGCTGGCCTGGCTTTTCCCCCTGACTAAGCTGCGCAACAGGCTCCTGTACAGCGTCACCTCCATCCTTTTTCACGTCGGGCTGATCCTCACTCCCATCTTCCTCGTCGCCCACATCGTGCTGTGGAAGCGGGGATTCGGCTTCGGCTGGCCCGGGTTTTCCCAGCAGGTCGCCGACACGCTCACGCTGCTGACGATCGCGGCGGGCATCGGCCTCGTCATCGGCCGGATCGCCAGCAGGCAGTCCAGGCACATAAGCCGCTTCCAGGACTTCGCGCTGCCGCTCCTCCTGCTGGTCCCCTTCATCAGCGGCTTCCTTGCCATGCATCCCTCGCTCAACCCATTCTCGTACAATGCCGTCATGCTCGTGCATGTCATGAGCGGGAACATGATCTTTGTTATGATTCCCTTTTCAAAACTTTCCCACGCCGTCCTCCTGCCCGCCTCGCAGCTCGTGTCCGAGGTTGGCTGGCACTTTCCCGCTGATTCGGGGAAGAACGTGGGGCTGGCCCTAAACAAGGAGTCACCTACAAAATGAGTGTAATGGCCATATTGACGGATGTCACCAAGTGCATCGGGTGCGAGGAGTGCGTCTCCGCCTGCAGGACAACGAACGAGACCGGCGAGGACAGGCTCTGGCGGTGGCAGAAAAACATCAACGATCTTTCCGCCAGCCGGTGGACCACCATTGTCGGCCTTCCGGACAACCGGTACGTTCGGCAGCAGTGCCGGCACTGTCTCGACCCGGCCTGCGTGTCCGCCTGCCCGGTGGGCGCGCTCAGCAGGAACCCGGAAGGCCCTGTCACGTACAATTCGACAATCTGCATGGGCTGCCGTTACTGCATGATGGCCTGCCCCTTTGCCATCCCGCGCTACCTCTGGTCCGAGCCCATCCATTACGTGCGCAAATGCGTCATGTGTTACGAAAAGATCAAGACCGGCGAGCTGAAGGAGCCGGCCTGCACCAAGGCCTGTCCCACCAAGGCCACGATCTTCGGAAATCGAGATGAGCTCATTGAGGAAGCCCACAGGCTCATCAGCGAAGGCAAGGGAAAGTACCTGGACAAGGTCTGGGGCGAGAAAGAGGTGGGCGGCACGGCCGTGCTGTATGTTTCCGACGTGAGCCTCGACTTCCTGGCGTGGCAGAAGGACCTGGGCAATAAACCCCTGCCGGAAGCGACATGGAAGGCTCTGAAAAAAGTGCCCGGTGTTTTCGTCGGTGTCGGGGCAGCCATGGTCGGCATCTACTGGGTCATCGAGCGCCGGCAGAAGCGGGCGGAAGAAAAGGACAAGGGAGGGGACGGCGAAAAAGAGAGTGAAAAAGAAAAGGAAGAATCGGCAGGAGAAAAATAATGCCCAAACTGACCAAGCAGCTGACTGAGTTTTTCATAGGACTGGCCTTTTTCTCGTCGCGCCGAAGCAATCCGCGCATCAGGACTGTCAAAGCCGTGCTCTGGTTCTTTGCCGGGCTTGCCACAACGGTCGGCGTGGTCCGCTACATCCGGGGTCTTGGGACGACAACCGCCCTGACCGATACCACGCCCTGGGGCCTGTGGATCGGGTTCGACGTTTTCAGCGGCGTGGCCCTTGCCGCGGGCGGCTTCGTGATCGCGGCCACGGTTTATATTTTTCACCTGAAACGATACAAGCCCATTCTCAGGGCCGCGGTCCTCACGGCTTTCCTGGGCTACATTGCCGTTGCCGTGGGCCTTCTTTTCGACCTCGGCATTCCCTGGAACATCATACGGCCGGCGCTTCACTGGCAGCATCACTCGGCCCTGTTCGAAGTGGCCTGGTGCGTCATGCTGTACCTCACGGTCCTTGCCCTCGAGTTCGCGCCGGTCATATTCGAGAAGATGCCTTTCCCGCGACTGTTTAAATTTTTCAAGGCCATCACCCTGCCCATGGTCATCCTCGGCATCATGCTTTCCACGCTGCACCAGTCTTCACTCGGAAGCCTGATCCTGATTATGCCTTTCCGCGTCCACCCGCTCTGGTACACGCCCATGCTTCCCCTGTTCTTTTTTGTCTCGGCCATCGGGCTCGGGCTGGCCATGGTCAGCATGGAGTCGCTCGTCACGACCTGGCTGTACCGCCGCAAGCCCGAGCTGAACCTGGTGCGCGGGCTGGCGCGGGCGGCCTCGATCGTGCTGGGCCTGTATGTCGTGCTCGTGCTGGGCGACCTCGCCCTGCACGGCAAGCTTCACTACCTGGCCGAGCCCACGTGGGAGACGTCGCTTTTCATCTTCGAGCTGTCGATCAGCGCGATCATACCGGCAATACTGTTCACCATCCCCGGGGTCAGGAAGAGCAGGGCCGGGCTCACGATCGGCTCTGGCATGGTGGTGCTGGGTTTCGTTCTCAACCGCATCGATGTCTCGGGCATTACCACGATATCCGTAACCGGCTCGAATTACTTTCCCGCCTGGACCGAGTTCGCGATCAGCATCGGCATCGTGTCGGCCGCGGCCCTCGTATTCTTCTTTTTTGTCGAACGCTTCAATGTATACGATCCCGATGAAGAGGAAGAAGAGAGCCCGAAGAGGCTCGCGATTCCCGGGCAGGACAATGTTTCCGGGGTCCGGCTGGCCGCTCCCTGGGCGAGTGACGGATCGATCTATTCACTCGTTTATATCACCGCAGCAGCACTGGCCTTTCTTTTCATGCCCGATGGGACCGTTGAAAACGCGCAACCGCGGCTGCTTCCGGTAGAGCCCGTTAAAACCGTTGCCGCCAGGAAAGTTAAGCAGGAAAGCCGCGCCTTTCATGCGCTGAAGCTGGAGAAAACGGACGCATTTCTTCTGTCCGAGTCCGGGGACGTCAGTGACGTGCTGCTCATGGACGCGGACCGCAACGGCAAGTTCGTGCTCTTTGACCATGGCGGCCACCGGGATAAGCAGGGCGGAGATCTGTCATGCGGAAAATGCCACCACATGAACAAGCCTTTCGACAGGGCGACCTCGTGCGGCCAGTGTCACGGCGACATGTTTTCGGATCATGACATTTTCGATCATGACATGCACGCGGCGAAAATGGGAGGCAACGAAGCGTGCGTCAAGTGCCACGCCGACCCGGACCAGACCAAGTCCATGGAGACCGCCAAACCCTGTCTATCATGCCACAAGAACATGCTTGTTGAAGATTCCCTGGTCTCTCACAAAGGCCCCGGCATGTCGAACAAGGCCCCGGGTTACATGAAAGCCATGCACGGCCTTTGCGTCGAATGCCACGCGCGAACGCTGGAGGAAAAACCCGGGCTGGGAGAGGATTTTGCTCGCTGCGGAGCCTGCCACGTTGAAAGCGACCCGGAAGCGCTGCAGCATCTTTATCCCTATCCTGTCTCCGACGAGGACCAGGTGACGAAGCATGACGACTAGAAGCCATCTGCAAAGCACCGCGCTGTGCTGCGGGCCGGGCCTGTCGATTTATGTAGCTGCACGCCTTCGGCGTGCCGGATACAGGCTGGCCAAGGGCCAGCAGCACCACCATAGTGTATGTGTCGCTGTTGGTCGGGAGATAAATCGACATGCTCGGCCCTTGGCGCGCCCGAGGCTCCAAGTGCGGCCATGAACAAATCGCTTCAATCATGGATACAAAGGCAGCTGTTCGAGCAGGTCCCCTGCAACATAGCCATCATCGACAAGAATTTCACCATCGTGGATCACAATAAGCGGTTCCAGGAAATGTTCGGCTACGGCATCGGCAAGCCCTGCTACCAGGTTTACAAAAAGCAGAATCAGCGCTGCGCGGAATGCATCGCCGCTCAGACGTTTACCGACGGCAAGGTGAGAGTCAATGACGAGATCGGGATGGACTGCAGCGGCAATCCTGCCTACTATCTCGTTCACGTGGAGCCCATCGCGGGCCGGAGCGGGGAAATCCCCTACATCATCGAGATGTCCCAGGATATCACGGAAACAAAACATCTCAAGCGCGAGTACCACACGCTGTTCGAAAAAGTCCCCTGCACCATCACCATACTCAATCGCGATTATCGAATCGTTCGCGGCAACAAGCTCATGCATGAAACGTTCGGAACGGCCGACGGGCAGCACTGCTGGGAAGTGTTCAAGCGAAGAAGCGAAAAGTGCGAGGACTGCCCGGCTGAAAAGAGCTTTCTGGACGGCGGAACGTATTCCTCCGAGCACATTGGGTTCGACAAGGACGGCGAAAAAACATATTACATGGTCACCACGGCTCCGCTCTCCAGGGGCGGCAATACCAATCACATCATGGAGATGGCCGTGGATCTGACCCGGCTCCGCCAGGTGGAGGTCGAGAAAACCGAAGCCGAGCGCCTTGCCAAGGTAGGCGAAACCGTGGCAAGCCTGTCCCATGGCATTAAAAACATCCTTTCCGGCCTCGAGGGGGGCGTGTATATTTTCGAAACAGGGCGCAGCAAGGACGACCAGCGGCGCATCGACAAGGGCTGGAAGATCCTCAATCGCAACATAAAGAGGATTTCATCCGTTACGCACGATCTTTTGAGCTTTTCCAAGCGCCGGATTCCCAAGGTCATCATGGTCAACCCGGCCGACCTGGTCAGCGAGGTCGTGGAGCTGTTCCTGGAAGCGGCCCGCAAGCAGGGCGTGGAGCTTATTGCCGATCTTCCCGATGAGATGACGCCCGCGCCCTTTGAGCCCGACGGGATGCGCACCTGCCTGGACAACCTTGTATCCAATGCCATCGATGCCTGCCGGATGAGCGAAAAGGAGGCGTGCACGGTCACGGTACGATGCATCGAGGACCTCGGCGCGATCGTATTCGAGGTGGATGACAACGGCTGCGGAATCGAGGAAGACAAGCAAAACAAGGTATTGGCCGATTCATTCACGACCAAGGGGAGCAAGGGAACCGGCCTCGGGCTCATGGTAACGCGAAAAATCACTCAGGAGCACGGCGGGAGGATTACCTTCGAATCCACCCAGGGAAAGGGGACGTGCTTCAAGCTTGTATTTCCGCGCAGCAGCCTCCCCTGTCCCGAAGAAATGCAGGAGCGCACGTATTAAAGAAAGGAAGGTTCACATGGCCAAACCCGAAGATAAAACCGTTCTGGTTGTCGATGACGAAGAAGACATCGCCGCCCATCTCGAGGCGCTGCTCGAGGACGCGGGCTTCAATGTCATCACCGCTGGAGACGGTGACGAGGCCCTTGAAATGGTCAAGCAGCACAAGCCCGATTTCATTTCCCTCGACCTGATCATGCCGAAAAAATCCGGGATCAAGTTCTACTACGAGCTGCGGCGAAGCAGGGAATGGTCCAAGATACCCGTCGTGGTCGTCACCGCTCATGCCAAGGATGAAACAGTAAGAAAGGACATTGACAACACCTTTGCCGGAAAAACAATCTCCGGACCAAAGGTGTATCTTCAGAAACCCGTCAACCCGCAGGATTACGTCAACCTCGTAAAGAGGGAGCTCGGCGTCGAGGTCGAGGAAACGCCGCATCAGGAAATCGCGGACCTCCAGAGGAAGGCGCAGGAGCTCATCGACGGAGCTGACCCCGAAACCCTCAAGACTATCATCGAGCAGCTGAAGAAAAAACAGTAAACGCTGCTGCCGCAGGCGCAAGGTTTGTGGATTGACACAGTTGCGGCCCGGCTTTCTCACGTCCGGAATCTCACGGACCCGCCCGTCATTGTTTCAGCCATGAAACATAATACCGTATTCTTCTGAAAATCAAACTTCAGAGACGCAAAAAGCATTGACAAAAATCAATTGAATCATTAAAAACTTTTTAGCTCGTATGAGAATATGGGGTTAATAAAACCGACTCATAATAGTCATAAAAGTCAGAATTTATCGTCGGGCTTTCAAAGAAAAACAGGAAATGGCATAAGCTGAAAATCATGAAAGACTGGAACTGGAATATTGAGAAAAAAACAGTCGCCCAAGTTGACGAGATCAGGAAGCGGCACCCGAACATTCAGGAGTTCGTTGTCAGCCCTGACGGGGAACACATTGCCGCCACGGTGAAGAACGAAGAAGGGAAATCTACGGCCCTTGTAAACGGGGAGCTCTGGCCCGTGGGGTTTGAATACATGTGGTACCTGCGATATCTGGCCAACGGGAAACTGACGGCACTGATCAAGAACGAGATGGACCAATGGACGCTGGCCGTTGACCAGGAAACCTGGACGGAAGCATTCGAGTACGCCTGGGACCCCAGGCTGAGCGACAACCACGAAACCATCGGCCTCATGATCAAGCGCGACAACATGTACGGCCTGGCGCTGAATGACAAGGTCTGGGATAAAACCTACCTGTCCATCCGTCACTACTGCATGAGCCGGGACGGCAAGCACGCCGCGGCAACGGTTCAGGTCGATCCGCTCGGGGAGGCCGATATCAAGGGGTTTTTCAAGGGGATCTGGACCGTTGCGGTTGACGGCGCCGCCTGGGAAGAGAAGTTCGTCAACGCCTGGAGCCCGACCTTCAGCTCGGACGGCTCGAGCGTTGCCGCGGAAATCCGCACGGATATCTGCGAGTACTCCGTGGCCGTGGACGGAAAACCGTGGTCTGAGTCATTCGGCTGCGTCTGGGAACCGTCATTCAGGGCAAAGGGGTCTGCGGTCATCGCGCCGGCCAGAGCGGCGGGCGCGTGGAAGCTCGTCGAGAACGGCAAGCCGATCTGGGGGCCCTATACCCAGCTCTGGAGACAGAAACTCAGTCCCGACGGCAAAAAAATCGCCGCCATCTGCGCCACCGAGTTCGGCAAATGGACGATCGTCGTCGATGACAAGCCCTGGGACGCGACGTTCGGGGACATGGTCCTGGAGCCGGTCTTTTCCAGTGACGGGAAACACACGGCAGCCGTGGTCAAGGACAGCGGAAGCTACACCATTGCCGTTGACGGCGCCGCGTGGAACAAGACCTTCGACATGATATGGGACCCGGTGTTCAGCCCGTCCGGCAAGCATGTCGTGGCAAGGGCTGAAAAGAAAGGTCGTTTCCTTCTCGTGGCCGACGGCAAGGCTTTTTCCAGGGATTTCGAGATGCTCTGGGATCCAACGTTCAGCGAAGACGGGAAAAAACTGCTTCTTCGCTATATCGACAAAGGGAAGTACGTCAGGGAAGTTCTGGATTTCGGGAAGATCACCGGCTGAGCGCCGGTGCGCAATATTTTGGAAGAAAGGAATATGTTTGACAATGTATGAGTTCTCACGCGGTCCGCTCGTGTGGATTGCCTTCGCCGTTTTTATCATAGGCAGCATCTACAGGCTGGTGACCATTATCCGGCTTGCCAGGAAGGAAAAGGTCATCATGCCCTACCTGGATTTCAAGTTCGGGATGCGATCCGTGCTGCACTGGCTTGCCCCGTTCGGAAGCAGGAGCATGAGAATGCGGCCCGTTTTCTCCATCCTGTCCCTGGTTTTTCACATCTGCCTGATCGTTACGCCGATTTTCCTCTTGGGCCACAACCTGCTGTGGAAGGAATCGTGGAACATCATCTGGTGGACCCTTCCGGAGAACATCGGCAATATCATGGCCATCATCGTCGTTGTCATAGGTTTTTTCTTCATCCTGAGGAGAGTCGCCAATCCCACGGTCCGCTTCGTGACGTCCTGGGTGGACTATGTTTTCATGGTGATCGTTCTGGGTCCCTTTGTCACGGGCGTCATGGCTTACTACCAGGTGTTTGATTACCGGATCGTGATGATGCTGCACATGTGGACCGGCGCCATCTGGCTCATGGCCATTCCCTTTACGCGCGTGAGCCACATGCTGTTTTTCGTGCTCACGCGGGCCTACATGGGCTGCGAGTTCGGTTTCGTACGCAATGCAAGGGACTGGTAACAGGAACTATTAAACGATGAAGATATACAGCATACCCGAAAGCAAGATCATCGACAAGGGCCTGGAAGACGGCGTAGCGAAGCTCACACAGGAGAAGATCCGCGCCGTGGCCTCGAGGGTCCTGGAAAAAGAAACCGCGGCCAGACGGAAGAGATACCTCGACACGTGTGTGCGCTGCGGCCTGTGCGCGGATTCCTGCCACACCTACCTGTCGCGGGGCCGCGACCCCCTCTTCGCTCCCGTTTCCAAGGTCAAGACCACCATCTGGGAGCTTGTCAGGCGAAAAGGCGACGTCAGCCCCGAGTTTATCAGGCAGATGGCCAGGATCGTCTATACCGAGTGCAACGGATGCCGGCGCTGCAGCATGTACTGTCCCTTCGGCATCGACATTGCCTACCTCATATTCCTCGGCCGCCGCATATGCAGCCTGCTGGGCGCCGTGCCGCAGAACCTGCAGGACACGACCAACAGCCATTCTGCCACGTACAACCAGATGTGGGTCCAGCAGGACGAGTGGATCGACACGCTCCAGTGGCAGGAAGATGAAGTCCAGATGGAGGTGCCCTCCGCCGCTATTCCTCTGGAAAAAGAGGGCGCGGAAGTCATGTACTCGGTCATAGCGCCCGAGCCCAAGGTCATGGCCCAGCTGCTGGCCAATATCGCCATCATCATGCGCGTGGCCGGCATCGACTGGACCATGCCCGCCACGGACGGCTGGGACAACAGCAACATGGCCATGTTCTCCGGCGATTTCGAGATCATGGCGCGCGTCGAGCGCCTTCACTGGGAGACCGCGGCCCGGCTCAAGGTGAAAAAGGTGGTCATGGGGGAATGCGGCCACGCCCTGCGCGGGGCCATCTACGACGGCGCCAGGTGGCTGGCCTGGCAGTACCCGCCCATTCCCATGGTCCATGCAATCGAGTTCTACTATGATCTGATCCATTCGGGAAAAATCAAGATCAAGGAGAAGTACAAGGGGACGGTTACCCTGCAGGACCCGTGCAACGCGGTGCGAGGCCGGGGGCTTGGCGATAAGCTGCGCTACGTGGTGAACGCTTTGTGCGAAAACTTCATCGATGTCAACCCGAAACAGGAGCACAATTACTGCTGCGGCGCCGGGGGTGGGGCAATCAACTGCGGCGCGCCCTGGAAGACGTCGCGTGTGATGAGCAACAAGGTCAAGGCCGAGCAGCTGGCTGCCACCGGTGCCCAGACGGTGATCACGCCGTGCCACAACTGCCATCACGGCATTGAAGATGTTCTGCATTATTACAAGGTGAAAATGGATACGAAATTCATCAGTGACATTCTTATTAAAGTAATGCAGATACCTGAGGAGTTGAAGGCATAGAAAAATGATATCAGGGAATGTGTTCAATGAAACTGGATAGAAGAAAATTTCTAAAGCTTGGGGTGGCAACCGGAGCGGGGGCGGTCGGCCTCGGGGGGGGCTCGGGCAATAAAGCCGGGGCCGCCGATGCGGCCGAGGCGGCCGTGGCCGCCGGGGAAAAGGAGGAATTCGTAGGTGTGCTGCACGATACCACCCGGTGCATCGGCTGCAGGAAATGCGAGGCCGGGTGCGCCAGGGCCAACGGGCTGCCGGTCCCGGACATCGACGATAAAACGGTTTTTCACGAGGTAAGGGACATGCGCCCCGACGCATGGACCGTGGTGAACCGCTTCGAAACCGAAAAGGGCATCGTGCACGTGAAAAAGCAGTGCAACCACTGCAACCAGGCCGGCTGCGCGGCCGCCTGCCTGGTGCGCGCCATGTACAAGACCAGGCCGGGCCCGGTCATCTGGAGGGAGAGCAAGTGCATGGGCTGCAGGTACTGCATGATCTCATGCCCTTTCGAAGTGCCCAAGTTCGAGTACGACAAGGCTATCCCAAGGATTCAGAAATGCACCATGTGTTTCGACCGGCAGCAAAAGGGTTTCGAGCCTGCCTGCGTCGAGGCCTGTCCCGTGGAGGCCCTGACCTTCGGCACGCGGCGCGAAATCATGAACATTGCGCGCAGCAGGGTCGTCGCCGACCCCGGCAGTTACGTCAATCACATATACGGTGAAAGGGAAGCGGGCGGCACGGGCTGGCTCTACCTGGCGGGCGTGCCGTTCGATCAGCTCGGTTTTCGGACAAATGTTGGAACCACGCCCTACCCGGAATACACCAAGGGGTTTTTATACACGGTTCCGGTTATCTTTGTTCTGTGGCCGACCTTCATGCTGGGACTCCACCAGCTGTCAAAGAGAAAAGAGGCCGGTGAAGAGAAAGCGACAAAGGATAAAAAATAAGACATGACTGACGATAAAGCAAATGGACCCGAAGCCGGGGAAAAGACCGAGGCCGCCGAGGGGACCGTGGAGAAGAAGAGCCTGATGTCCTTTCTCATCCAGGAGCTCAAGCCCAAGGGTAAGCTGATAACGCCTTTCAATGTTATCTCGGCCCCTGTCATCGCCCTTGGCATGGTTCTCATCGTGATCCGCATGGCCAAGGGGCTTGGCGCGGTCACGAATCTCAACCAGGAGTTTCCTTGGGGCCTGTGGATCGGTTTCGATGTAGTCACGGGAGTGGCTTTCGCGGGCGGGGCCTACGTGCTGACCTTTGCGGTTTACGTGGCCGGGGCCAAGAAGTTCAAGCCCATTATCAGGGCAACGGTTCTGAACGGCTTTCTGGCCTATCTGTTCTACGCGGGCGCCCTGGCCCTCGACGTGGGCCGGCCGTGGAACATGATCAACGTGATTATCGGGAACGATTTCGGCGTCAACTCGGTGCTCTTCCTCGTGGCATGGCACTTCATGCTCTACATGATTGCCGAGTTCATCGAGTTTTCGCCGGCCGTGGCCGAATGGCTGGGCTGGAAAAAAGTGAGAAAGGTCCTCCACGCGCTGACGCTCGGCGCCGTCGTGTTCGGCATCACCCTGTCAACGCTGCACCAGTCGGGCCTCGGGGCCCTGTTCCTGATGGCGGGAAACAAGATCCATCCCCTCTGGTACACGGAATTCATCCCGATCCTCTTCTTCGTTTCCAGCATATTCGCAGGGCTCTCGCTGGTCATCATCGAGGGCACGATCAGCCACAGGGTGTTCAGCGACCAGCTCTCCGAAAAGAATCATCACTCCTTCAACGGCATCATTCTCGGGCTGGGCAAGGGGGCCGCGGTGGCCATGTTCGCCTACCTGTTTCTCAAATGCCTGGTCTTTGTTCACGGGCATCACTGGCAGTACCTCAATACGCCGATGGGATACTGGTTCCTCGTTGAGCTGATCGGTTTCGTGTGCGTCCCGTTCTTCCTTTTCGTTGAGGGGGTCAGGAGCAGGAACATTTCGAATATTCGCATCGCGGCGCTGCTGGCCGCCGTGGGGATCATCCTCAACAGGCTGAATATTTCCGTTGTCGCGTACAACTGGTTCGTTCCCATCCATTACTGGCCGTCCTGGATGGAGATTGAAATTACGTTCGCGATAATTTTCCTCGAGATATGGGCGTTCCGCTGGGTCATCCTGAGAATGCCCGTGCTCAGGGACCCGCCCGAATGGGCTGCACAGCAGGAAGAGCACTAATGAGTAAGGATAAATAAAATGGAAGATTTCACGTACGTCGATATCTTTGCAACCAAGGGAATCGAATACCTGCTGGTCATTGCTTTCCTGCTGATCCTGATCGGGTTCTGGCTCTACGTTCGCGGCGATGACACGGAGAGGAATAACGAACATTAGCAAAGAAAGGAGCCGTGACAAAAGAAGTCCGTCACACAGAGGGCGTCGATGCGCCGCGCCCGCAAGGCGCGAGGAGGGCGCATACTCGACGAAGTATGTAACCGACGAGCAACGCAGCAGGCGGGGATGCAGCGGCGGCCGAATGTAGGAATTATTTTGGAACGGCGACCTGGGATTGCAACAGCCATGTGGAAGAACGAAACGCAAAACATCTTGACCATCCTTTTCG
>JBDRLK010000387.1:0-3779 GCA_043813155.1 Pseudomonadota bacterium
CAGAGTTGGTGATTACAGGATAATCTTCGACATGGAAGGATTAGAGATAGTAATCCTGAGAGTAGGTCATAGAAAACACATTTACAAAAGAAAATAGCAGCTGAGACTTTTCGCTGCTCTGATACTTCACCTTGTTTTTCCTTCATCCTCTTTTTTCTGCTTCAGCCTATGATACTCGGCCGCCGACATGCGCGAATGCTTTATTCCCGTCATGAGGCAGGTCAGCGCGCCGCCCGCGAAAAAGAGGCGGCCCGTCAGAAGCAGGATGATGAGCATCAGGATGGAAAAGGACGCCATTTCAACGGCTGAAACATTCAGGGACAGCCACTTTGCATAGGATATTTTTCCCTCCACGCCCTGGGACTTTGCCACGAAACGGAAAAGAGCGAGGTTGCGCAAATGGCGAACGTGAATGGCAAGCTCGACCAGGATGGTCCCGCCCATGACAAGCTCGAACAGCCAGGACAGGAAAATCACGCGGACCGCCAGGTACCAGATCAGGGCCTGGAGCGCCACGGTCAGCGCCAGGGCCAGGAAAAAGCGCGGGCTGAACCGGCGCAGCGCATTGATGTCCTTTTCAAAGTACGGGGTCAGCTCATAGGATGTTTCGAATGCAATGTGCCTGCCGGCGCCGTCCCTGTATCGCCTGGCGCCCATGACGGTCAGATAATAATCCGACGCATACAGGGCAACCCAGATCCCCAGCGCCAGCCAGACATTCTCTACGAGATAGTCGATTCCCATGATCCAATCCTGTTTCATTGACAACTATGTCCCGCAACACGGTGCATTGTCAAGATTTGCTTGCCTCCATGGAATTCGACGACTGTACTGAAGAAAAAGGGTCTAGTAAAATGCTTGTATTATTCTGCTATTATTTTAATTGTAATCTGCAAGAAAGCGAGGATACAGGAACATGGCAGTTCTATACGTGAAAAGCGTTCCCGACGAGCTTACCACAACCATCCGGTGGTCGACTGCATGTACCCGGCCGCGGCAAACGCGCTCAAGACCGACCTTCTCACCGGTGATCAAAAGTTCTATAAGAAATTCAAGACGTCGTTCGCCAACATCAAATGGATCGGCGATTATTGAGACACCGGCGCTCCGGTTCTTCGAGAAGGATCATGTAATGGACAAGGAAATAAATCCTAACTAGCTTTACCGACAGCGAAACCTTCACGAACAGCATCAAAGGCCAGGGCAACCTTCTTTGCGTCGCCCACAACAGTGAAGGGTATGCTTTTTGCCTCGAGCAGCTTCTGAAGCGGGTTGAAGGAAACGGCTCCCGCGGCCAGGACGACCGTATCAGCCTCAATCTCCTCGACTCTCTTTCCCAGCTGCAGCCTTACCCCTGATTCAATGATCTCTTCGGCCCTGGCCGCCACCATGAGCTTGACGCCGCTTCGCTCCAGGCTCTGCAGCATGCCCCAGCGCGTTGACTTGCCGATGTCCCTGCCCACCTTTTCGAGCATTTCCACGAGCACGATGTTTTTCGTTCCTCGCAGGGCCAAATCGTACAGGTCCTCGGGCTTCTCCGCCCTGTTGACGAGAAGGAATTTTACCGCGTCGCCCGACAGCGTCCCTTTCCCGGCAAGAAAGAGGGCTGTTTCCACGCCCACGGCGCCGCCGCCGATGATCACAACGCGCCGTCCCGTCCTTGCCCTGCCCGCGAGCACGTCCCATGCCTGGACAACGTGGGGCAGGTCCGCGCCGGGAATGGGAGGTTTGGCAGGCACGGCGCCCGTGGCCAGGATAACGAAGTCGGGCTTTTCCTTTTCTATCAGGGCCTCGTCCACCTCGCGGTTGAGGACAAGGCTCACGCCCCTGACCGCCAGCTGGTTTTCCAGGTCGGTTGCAAGCATGGAAAACTCTTCCCGGCCGGGCGGGGCCGCGGCCAGGTCAATCTGGCCGCCCGCGCTCGAGCCCTTCTCATACACCGTGACCCTGTGCCCCCGGTCCGCTGCAGCGACCGCCGCGCTCATGCCGGCCGGCCCCGCTCCCGCGACCATGACCTTTTTTGATACCGCGGCTTTCTCTATGGCGGTCTCTTTTTCATGCCCCGCCCTTGGGTTGCAGAGGCACTCCACGATCTGGAGCTTGAAGATATGATCAAAACATCCCTGGGCGCAGGCAATGCAGTGCACGATTTCCCTTTCCCGGCCCGTCCTCGCTTTTTCGGGCAGATAGGGGTCGGCGATCAGGCTCCGCCCCATGGCCACCATGTCGCACATGCCGTCCTCGATCAGCTCCCTGGCCAGGCCGGGGTCATTGATCCTGTGGCTGGCGATCACGGGCACGTCCACGAGCTCCTTGATGCCCCTTGCCAGGTATGCGTAGATCCCCCTGGGAACCTCGGGAACGATCTGGGGCACCCTCGCCTCGTGCCAGCCCACGTTGACGCACAGCGCGTCCACGCCGGTCTCCACGAGCTTCT
This sequence comes from Pseudomonadota bacterium, assembly GCA_043813155.1. Taxonomy (GTDB): domain Bacteria; phylum Myxococcota_A; class Polyangia; order DRWM01; family DRWM01; genus JBDRLK01. Next base: position 2,438 of record JBDRLK010000387.1, read on the forward strand.
TCGCATAAGCCTGCAGCTCCTTGCGGCCCATGCCGTCCTCCATGAAATCGTTTCCATTCATTCGCACGAGGATCGGGAAATCATCGCCGCAGGCCGCCAGGATCGCCCGGATGATGTCGAGGCCGAAGCGCATCCTGTTTTCAAAGGAGCCGCCGTACTCGTCCTCCCGCTTGTTCGTCAGGGGCGAGAGAAACGCGCTGATAAGATACCCCGTGCCGCAGAGGATCTCCACCGCGTCGTATCCCGCCTTCCTGACCCTGAGCGCGGCCCGGGCGAAACGATCCACGATCGTTTTGATCTCGTCGATGGTCAGCTCGCGCGGCGTCTCCCTGGTCAGGTTCGAATACACGGCCGAGGGCGCCACGGCCCGCTTGCCGTCCAGGAAAAAGGAATAGTTGTAGCGGCCCGCGTGGTTGAGCTGCACGCAGGAGCGCGCCCCGTTTCCATTGATCGCCTCCGCGATCCGCGCAAGCCCGGGAATGAACTTGTCGTCGTGGGCGCCGATGTTGGTGGTGATCCCCGACAGCTCGTCGACCGTGGCAAAGCCCGCGCAGATCAGGCCCGCGCCGCCGCGGGCCCTCTCGGCGTAAAAGTCCACGATCCTGTCGGTGACCATGAAATTCTCGGCCATATTCAGATGCATGGCCGGCAGGTAGATCCTGTTTTTCACTTCGAGGCCGGCGATCCTGATCGGCTCGAACAGCATGTCTTTCATTTCTCTTCCTTTCGCGGCTGATATGACGCAGTAACGATACTTTACGCGGCTTGAACATTTTGTAAATACTGATACGATAATCTGAAAATACGGAGGCAACAGCATGGCCCGATTCTTTTCCGGCTTGAGTTTAACAGTCGCGCTCGCAGTGTCCTTCGCGGGATGCAGGAAAGGCCCGGACGAGCCTTGCAGCGTGGAAACGAGCGGCGAGCAGGGCCCGTGCCGCGGCGGGCTGGCATGTTACAAGGGAAAATGCGCCTCGCGGGAGGACGTCTCGGCCGCGAGCGGCAAGGCCAGGGAGACGGCTGTCGCGTCCGAGAGCGAAGGCAAACATGACGAAGCGCTGCGCCTTCTTTCAGGCTACGCTGACATTGACGGCTGGGGAACATCGTTTCGCGCGTCCGTGGAGCTGATGAAACAGTTCGACGCAAAGGGTATCGCCTTTGTCAAAGCCATGGACGGGATGAGAGCGGTCAACAACGCCGGCCCGGACCCGGCCGACGAGGAGGCGACGGCCGAATGGAAAAAGACGCTCGGCCTTGCCAGGGACAAGGCGAAGGCCGCTCACTCGCAGGTCATGGAAAGCATGCCGCTGCTTTTAAAAGCCCTGGAGAGCTGCCCCGACAA
>JBDRLK010000388.1:0-3442 GCA_043813155.1 Pseudomonadota bacterium
TCAAAAGGGTTTTTAAAATACACCTTGAAACAGTCAAGGAGATGACGCCATGAAAAGAATCTTTGTCGCGCTGCTGTGTGGCGCGTTCACGGCGGCCGGCCCGGGCTGTGATAAAAATCCGCAGCAGGCCAGGCACGCCGAACCGCCGGCCGGAGAGATAAAAGACGCTCAGGCTGCAGGGGACGCAGTGGAAATGGAACCTGCCGAAGCGCCGCAGCCTCCCGCGGGCCCGGAAGTGACCGTCAGCAAGGCAAAACCCTTTGCCTATGCCTGCATCTACAGCAAGGGCCCTTACACGGAAATCGACAAGGCCGTGGGCGAGGTCGTGGCCGCCATGTTCAGCGGAAAACTCGAGGCCCGGGGGCCCATGATAGGCGTTTTTTACAACAGCCCCGACGAGGCCGAGCCCGGGGAGCTCGAATGGGACATCGGCTATCCAGTGGACGAGGGCGCTGACGTCAAGGAGCCTTTCGTGAAGAAGCAGTGGACCCATGAAAAAATCGCGTCCGCCGTGCACACGGGTCCCTATGACACGACAGGGGAAACAATTTCGCGAATCATGAAATGGCTGGAGGCCAAAGGCTACGAGCCGCTCGCGCCCGTGCTGGAGCGCTACCTGGACCCCAACCCCAAGATGAAAAAGCCCGGGGAGCTCAAGACCGAGATATGGGTCCCTGTAAAAAAGCCGGCGGAGGAAAAGTAGAATTCCGCCTCAACCCCTGCGGGTCACTCCATAATCGACGAACAGGTGTAGGCGGTGCAGATCATGGCGTTCCAGGCGCAGTTCAACTGGGCATAACAGGCAACATCCCTTGCTATTTCGGAGCAGGGCGTAGCTACCGGCGATTGTCAGGGAACGGGGATGCACATGTGCTCGTAGCAGATACCGGGGGCAAGGGTGCACTCGGTCTGCGTTTCGCATCCCGCAAGATCGTACTCCCAGCAGGGCCAGTGCCCGCCCGCGCAGTAGCCGTCACCCGGGTCGAGGTGCTCGCACCCGCATTGATCGCACAAGCCTTCTTCCATCCCATTGCAGGTAATTTCCATCCCGCCCGTGCAGTGGCACCTGTCACCGCTGCACATGCGTCCCGTGCACCCGCATTCCACGCACCCATCCCAGTCCAGCCAGGTAATATCCAAACAGCCCAGCGCTCCGACGCACGTTTCCGCCGACGCGGTCTCCCAGGTGCAGCCCGCCTGGATGATGCAGTTGCCGGCGGTCTCAAACCAATCGCACGGCCAGGCCTCCCCGGCGCACGTATTGAGGCAATCTACCGTGCCGCAGCACTCGCCGCCCTTAAAACAGGCGCCGCTGCAGCAGATACCGGGCTCGCCTCCCGTGCCGCAACTCGACATGTCCGGCCGGGAAGCCCACTCATGCTGCGATACGCTCGGGTCGCAGACCTTGCATTCCGCCTCGGGGTTGGGCGCCCCCTCCGCGTGGCAGCCGCCGTCGATTGCGCAGAATGCCTCGTCAACGTTGTGCGTGCAGGAATCGGTTCCCTCGTTGCACGCATCCGTGGTGCAGTCCAGGTGATCGTTGCAGGGGTCGCCCGACCCCGTGCAGCCGCCGCTTCCATCGCACGTGTCCGCGGCCGTGCAGAACCTGCCGTCATTGCACGCCGTGCCGGCAGGCGCGTTCGTGCCGGGCCGGCACGTGTGCGTGCCTTCCACGTCGCAGGTCTCGCTGCCGTTGCACTTATTGTCATCTTCGCATTCAACATTGCCGTGGCAGGAAAAGGCGCAGTTGTTGTCGCAGCCGTCGCCGTTCGTGCTGTTGCCGTCGTCACAGTCCTCGGGCGGCGTTTTTCCACTGTCCACGAAAAGGTCGCCGCAGATGCTCTCCTGGCAGCTTCCGGCGATACAGATCCTCCTGGGCCCTTCGCCGCATGCAGAGCCGTCCGGGAGCGGCGCCGTCCTGTCGCACACGCCGGTGTCATGGTTGCATATCTCATCGCCGTTGCACGGGTTGCCGTCGTTCGGGCAGTCTTCCGGGCCGCCGCATCCCATGGTGCAGTCTCCCTGGCAGTTGCCTGCGCCCGGCGGGTCGCAGAACTCACCGGCCCCAGCGTCGATGAACCCGTCCCCGCACTCGGACTCGACACAGGCATGGCCCAGGCAGATGCTCCTCGGGTCATCGCCGCAGACAAACCCGTCCGGGCTCGGCTCCCCGGACCGGCACATGTGCGTGTCCGTATCGCATTTTTCAACGCCGTTGCATATGTCGCTGTCCCTGCAGTCCGAGTCCCCGTGACAGGAAAACGTGCAGTCGATGTCGCACCCGTCCCCATCGTCCGTGTTCCCGTCATCGCATTCCTCGCCGGCGTCCACCGCGCCGTCCCCGCAGGTGATGGGGATCTCGTGGTCCCAGGGCACGTCCGTGTCCCGGCCGTCTTCCCCGGTCTCATCACCATCGCCTTTCAGCGTGTATCCCGAAGGAACGCTGAGAGAGCATCCGGCCAGGCACAAAACAGGCCAGACAAAAAAGAGGATAATGACTCGTTTCTCCATCGTGATCTCCTTTCACCTTTCTACTATATTAATACAAAACCGTGGATTTTCAATTGACATTACCGTCATTAAAGGAGAAATGATTATCAGGTAACAACGCGGCGGTTATGATTTGAGGCGTCCGTTGGCTTTTTTGAGGTCCTTGAAAAACACCTTTTCAAAAGCAGCCCTTTCCCTGTAGAGCGACTTTATGTCATCGAGGGATTCTCTCAGTGCTTTGCCGTGCTGCGCCATCCAGTCGGGATACTCTTCGTCCCTGACGGGCAGCTTTCTTCCGGCGCGCATGAGCCGTCGGGACGCCTCCCGCCAGGCCTTGCCGTTCTCGATCATCCTTCCCGAGAGCTCCCTGAGCTCGGCGGAATCGAACATGTCCGCGGCCTCCTGAAGAAAGGCCCCGTACATGAGCCGGAAAGCCCCTCCCCCGGTCCCCTGGTCCTCGAATATGACGGCCATGTAGAGAATCCCTTCGCGCAAATCGAATCCCTTGTACTTGTCCGGCCACTGCGGGATTTTCTTCGCAAACGCGTTGATGCCCTCGAAGCCGATGATGGATATGATGTTCCTGATGATTGGCAGGATGAGCATCCTGTTAACGGTCCTTGAAATGCCGCTCTTGACCGCTTTTTTCCAGTCGATCCCGGTGGGGGCTTTCTCGATGTAAAAAACCATGTTGTTGGGAGACATGGGCGCTTTCGTGGAGAGCGCCGGCCTCAGGTCGCCGATATCCAGGCTGTCGATTTTGTCGCTGTAGGGGTCGGACACCGCGTAGGTGTCCCCCTCCCTGCCCACCAGCACGATGAAATGGGCCGGGGTGTGCACGTGCATGAACTCGGGAAGGTACTTCATGTAGAACATGTCGACGCTGACCGCAACGGGCCGGCCCGCGTCGATTCTTTCATTGACCCTGGCTATGGCCTCGTCCGTGGATTCG
>JBDRLK010000389.1:0-4084 GCA_043813155.1 Pseudomonadota bacterium
TCCACCTGGGGATAAGGCGAATAGCGCGCCTCGTAGGGCCTTCCAAAGGGAATATTCGGGTTGTCGGACGGGAAGCCCATGTCGAACCTGTAGAAAAGATCCGACCTGAAACGGAAATAGCCCGTGATCTCGAGGAACTTCGTTGTCTTGTCGAGCCATCCCGGCTCCTTTTTCACGTCTTTCTCGGGCTCTTTCTTCTTTTCCTCCTTTTTCTTCACCTCGCCCTCTTCATCGTCCTTCACTTCGGCGCCTTCCCCGCCGGGCTTCGAGAAAAAGGTCGGCGGGCTGAGCTGGGCGCCGCCGATCATTCCCCCGGACTCCTCTTCGCCGGACTCGCCGAGCGAGAGCTCCCCTTTTCCCGAGGGCCCTTCCTCTTCCCCCTCTTCCTCGTCATCATCGAGAAGCTCCTCGTCTTCCTCGTCGTCCAACTCTTCGTCTTCGCCCTGAGCGTTTACGGGTATTGAGGCAAGCGAGAAGGCCAGAAGCAGCACGAGGAGGGAATAAAACGTCGAAAAGGAGTATTTCATTATAATGGCCTCCGCAAAATTGATATTAACCTGAAACTATCTCATATTCGATTTATATGTCAATTATTTGTTTAAAAAACTGCGGCTTGATACATTACTAAATGCGTATGGCCGGCTCGAGCACAACAAGGGACGATCACAGGCAAATCGCTTCCGGCGCCGGCGGCCTGGCCATTGCCACGTTCGCCAGCAGGGCTCTCGGGCTCGTGCGCGACACCATCATCGCGAGCCTGTTCACAGCGTTCCAGACCGACTGCTTCTTCCTGGCCCTGACGATTCCCAACGTGCTTCGGCGAATCCTCGGCGAAGGGGCGATCAACGCCGCCGTCGTCCCCGTGTACACCGATTTCAAGGAGAAGGAAGCGCAGGGAGCGGTCCAAGCGTTCCTGCAGGCCCTCTGGGGAACATCGGCAACCGTCCTGGGCTCCATCGCCTTCATCGGCGCCCTGGCCTCGCCCCTCATCGTTTTCCTTTACGCGTACGGGTTTGCGTCCCTGCCTGAAAAATTCAATCTCACCGTCAACCTCAACAGGATCATGTTCCCCTATATCTTCTTCATCGGCCTGACGGCCATCAGCGCCGGGATCCTGAACGTGCACAGGAAGTTTTTTGCCCCGGCGCTTTCTCCGTCAATATGGAACGCCGCCGTCATTGTCTTCGCCCTGCTGCTTCCCGTGCACCTCGCGTCCTGCGGCGTAGACACCGTGTACGCGCTCGCCGCAGGCGTCATGGCCGGCGGCCTTCTCCAGGTTTTTTACCAGGCGATACTGCAGGCAGGCACGAGGACGCTGCCCGCGCCGAGAATTGATTTCCGAAACCCGGGAATCAGGAAAATCGGCAGGCTCATGGCTCCCCTCCTGGCCGGGTTCGGGCTCTACCAGCTCGATGTCGTCCTGTCCCGTCTTTTTGCCTCATTCCTGCCCGAGGGAAGCGTGTCCTATCTTTACTACGGCATGAGGCTGGTCGAGTTTCCCCAGGGCGTTATCTTCCTTTCCCTGGCAACGGCAAGCCTGCCGCTCCTCTCGAGGCTCGCTACAAGGGGCGAGCTGGAGACCCTGAAGCAGACCTTCGAGAGGACGCTCTCGCTGACCTTCTTCCTCTCCATCCCCGCGGCCGTCGCCCTCACGGTCATGGCCAGGGCCGCCATCTGCGTCGTGTTTTTCAGGGGCGCCTTCGACCTGGACATGTTCGAGCCCACCTGGATGGCGCTTTCCCTCATGGCGCCTGGAATACTCGGGACCGCGGGCATCAGGATCACGACGCCGGTTTTCTACGCGTTCAAAGACACGCGAACGCCCGTCGTGGTGGCGGGCACCAGCCTGGCGATCTACATCGTTAGCTGCCTTGCCCTCATGTTCCCCTTCAAGCACCTGGGCCTGGCCGCCGCCCTGGCCATCGCCCCCACGTCCCAGTTCATCATTCTCTTCATCCTGCTCAGGAGGAAGATCGGCGGGCTGAAGCCGGGCCGGCTCCTGCCCAAGATCGGCAGGTTTTCCCTGGCCGCGGCGGGCATGGCGCTCGTCATGCTCATGATTCAGGCGCAGGGGGACTGGGAGAGCGGGGGCAACAGCCTGCGCAACATCCTCGTGCTGCTGGCCGAAACCGGGGCCGGCCTTTTCACCTACCTCGCCCTCACATGGATCATGGGCGCACGGGAGATCAGCCTGATGCTCGGCCTGCTGCGAAAAGAACGAAAAAGCCGATAGCTGATTGCTGATTGCCGGCCCGCCGCAGGCGGGCCTACACGTGCATGAAATTGATGACTTCCTGTCTTGCCTGCGTTCCCTTGATGACGGCCCGGCGTTTCGCGTACCGGTACTGGATGAAGGACAGGGCTTCCTCCCTGATCCTCTTTGAATCCCAGTCCAGCTGCTTGCCGAGAAGCGCGGACACCTTGAACGCGCACCGGCTCCCGCCGCAGGGGCCCGTGCCGAACCTGGTCCTGCGCATGAGGTCCGCCATGGTCCTGACCTTCTCGACCTTGATGGAATACAGTATCTCGGCTTCGGTGACCGGCTCGCACCTGCAGATCAGGCTCCGGCTCCTGGGCATCCTGAGCATGTAGACCAGGATCTTGCGCACCATGGACCCGTGCCTGCTCACCATTCTTCGCAGCACGTAGGGATCCACGCTCCAGTGCAGGCTCAGGGACTTGATGTCCACGTGCTCCTCGGAACCGGGAAGCGGCACCTCCCCCGTGCGGCAGCCCGTGGGCGCACCGAGAAACCTGCACACCGCGTCCGCCGCTTCCTCGGCCATCATCCGGAAAGCGGCGAGCTTTCCGCCAGCGATGCTCCACATGCCCTCGAGCCCGTCCGCGCTGTGATCGATGATCCTGTGATCCCTCGTCAGGTCGTCCTCGTTCTTGCCGTACTCGAACAGTGTGGGCCTCACGCCCGCCCAGGTCGAGATGATCCTGGCGCCGCGCACCGGGGGAAACACTTTTTCGATTCCCTGGAGCAGGTACTGGACCTCGTCATGGGTGACCGGGACATCGTCCAGGTCCCCGTAGTAATCATCATCCGTGTTCCCTATGATCGACAGGTTTTCCCAGGGCTCGATGTAAATATCCCTGCCGTCCGGGGCCTGCGCCACGATGGCGTAATTCGTGATTCTCCTGTCGAGAACCAGGTGCACGCCCTTGGCCGGCCGCAGCCTGTAGCCCGAGCCCGCCAGCCCGGCGACGACAGGTCCCCATGGGCCCGCGGCGTTTACCACCGTTCTCGTCTCGATGCGCTCGGTCCTGTGATCCTCGAGGTGGTTGATCTTCACCAGGAAGTATCCCTCCCTCCCCTCGCTGGGCGGAACGTACTGGATGCCCTCCACGCGCGCGTGATTGCAGGCCTTTCCCCCCGACATCTCACCGCTGCGCACCAGGAGGTAGCAGAGGCGGTTGGACTCGATGCCCCACTCGTCGAATGACACGCCCCCGATGACATCGGGCGAGAGGCCGGGCTCGATTTTCAGGATCTCCTCCTTGTCGAAGAGCAGGTGGGGATGGCCGCCCTTGGCGCGCGCGTACATGTCGTATGCGAACAGGGCGGCGTCCGCCCCGAAGAGCAGCCCCCTGGCGAACCTGCGCTTTGCGAGCATGGGGTAAATGAAGGGAATCCTGAAAACCAGGTGAGAGGCCGTCCTGCGGATGATCCCGGCGTCCCGGCAGGAATCCCTCGTGACCGTGGGCTCCGACAGGATATAGCGGAAGCCGCCGTGAATCATGCCCGCCGATGCGCCCGTCGTGCCGGCCCCGAAATCGTCCTTTTCAAAGAGCAGGGCTCTCAGGCCCCGCATGGCGAGGTCCCTGAACGTTCCGGCGCCGTTCACGCCTCCCCCGATGACCACGACGTCGTAGCGCGTCGTGGGGATCGTGAACCTGGCCGAAGGCGTATCGATGATCGATGTCATTTGCCCCTTTTCTCCAGCCCGAGCTCCTGCAGCTGGGCCGCGGGTACCTCGGAAGGGCTCCCGGTCATGAGGCACGCCCCCCTCGTTGTCTTGGGAAAGGCGATCACGTCCCTGATATTGTCCGAGCCCAGGAGAAGGGCGACCAGGCGGTC
>JBDRLK010000390.1:0-4897 GCA_043813155.1 Pseudomonadota bacterium
GAGAAGAAAAGGGCGGACAGAAAAGGAAAACCGTTTACTGATTGTCATGATAAGAATACAGTTTAATTCAGGCCGGTTGAAAAGCAAGCCGGCACATGTGTCAGCGGCCGCTGCCCGCGCCCTGGTTGATCCAGGTCCCGATGGTCTCGATGGTTTCAATGGGGACCTGGCGAAGATCGCCGTAGCGCTCGTCATCCTCCAGGCCCCCGGGCGGCATCCTCTCGCCCGTGATGGTGGGCAGGCCGAGCCTTTCATCCCCGAGAAGCTTGTACATGAGGTAGCTCTTTTCCGGCCTTCCAGGGTCGATGATTTTCCAGGTGCTCCATTCCCGGGATTCGGTGGCCACGGCGCCCTCGAGAAACTCACCGGGCGCGGCGAAAACGAATTGAGCTCCCATCATGGGATGGAATGTGGCGTGGCAGCGGCAGTTCGATGAGCTCAGAACGGGATAGATCCCGGTTTCGAAATCCACGATCGGGGGGGCCGGCGGATCGTCGTCCGATATGCGATCGCCGGTCTTGAACAGGATATTGATTTCATCCTGCTGCGGGCTCGTGCCCATGATGGAGAACGGTGCGTTTTTCAGGACGAATTTATACCAAAGGTTCGACCGCATGCTGGCCTGCGGCTCAAAGGCCAGGGTCCTCGACATGAGGTCGTATTTTTTCCTGCCCCCGATCGTCAGGCCGCCTGATTCAAGGGTTATTTCAGTGTCGGCAAGGGAGCCCGGATCCAGCGGCTGGTTGAAGGTGAGCTTCACTTTCATGTTTATCGGGACGTCCTCCTGAAGGTCTTCGATGTTCGACCACGTGACAAAGAGCGGTGGACGATCCTGCTGCTCTACAGCGGTTTCAGGAAGCTTCATGCATGCAGGAGCCGTGAATGTAAGAAAGACAGGCAGGAAAGGCAGGAAGCTTATCCTCATGCCTCCCCGTACGAGGCAACCTGCGATCTGATGGTTTTCTCGTTTATGCCTTCGGCAAGATAATCCTTGAGGCAATCAGCCACAACGATAAGCATATCGTCGACACCCTCCTGCGAGACCTTCGCGAGAATAAGATTGGCTTCCTGTGTGCCGTCGTCCTTGAGAAAATCTTTCAGCATGTCCATGTCGAGCTCGCCGGAGAAATCGAGCTGAATGTGCTCCAGTAAGTATTTTGCCAGTTTATCCATTTGCCACTGTCCTTCCTCTTGTTAACGCCGTGTGTGCGTGTATGATCGAAAAGCAGAGCGGCCCTTTCCGGGCCCCTTTGGCGGGCCTAAAGCCCCGCACACCATTCGATGTAAGGGAATATTCATAAACCACATGCCCTGAAAAATCAATGAAAAAATACTAATTTCGTGTGCGTATTCTTGGACCCACGGTGAGTTTCCCATGTGAAATCAGATGGTTATCGGTGAACCGTCAATTTTGTTCATTGAAATGTGTGAAAACTCTTATACATCTTCCTGCTTTTTTTCGACTGAAGATTCGAATAATAGAGGATAATTCAATGGCACGTTAGTTGCTAGGTAGGGAGAAAATTTTTCCGCACATCTTTCCTGCAGCGATTTAGTCAAGCTCGGCGAGGCGTGGGGAACGCGGTGGGCTTAATTCAATAAACCAGCAAATATTTGCCAGGGGGCGAAAAACAATGGACAGCGGAACACTGGAGCTCGTTTTAAAGACAATCGAAGATTTTTCCAGGAGGAGGCTCACGCTCGACCTGAAGCTGGAGCTCGACTCGAAAAGCGAGTTTCCGGCAGAGGTGATCAGCGAGCTGGTGGGCGAGGAAATCGGACTTCACCTCGTCTTTATTCCCGAGCAGTACGGTGGGCTGGGGGGCTCCACCTATGACATCTACAGGGTGAGCGCGGCGCTTGCCGAGGCGGACCTGGGAATTGCCACGGCATTCCTGGCCATCTCCCTGGGAATGGACCCCATCCGCGTGGGTGGAACGGACAGCCAGAAAGCCAGGTGGATGACCAGGATTGCGGACGAGGGCCTGATCGTTGCCTACGGCGTTACCGAGCCCCTGGCAGGCAGCGAAGTGTCCAATATAAAAACCAGGGCCGACCGGATTCTCGACGACAACGGGAACGTGGCCGCCTACCGTCTGAGCGGCACCAAACAGTTCATCACGAACGGATCGGTCGCCGACCTGTACACGATCCTTGCCATGGCGCCCGAGGGCCCGTCCTTTTTCATCATTGAAAAAGGCGCGGAAGGATTGAGCGCGGGAAGGCACGAGGACAAGCACGGCATCAGGGCTTCGGACACCTCGCCGGTCATTCTCGAGGATGTGCAGGTCCCGGTGGAAAACCTGGTCGGCGGAGAGGAAGGGCAGGGGCTTGTCCACGCGCAGGAAGTCTTCGGGTTCACGCGCGTGATGGTCGCGGCCTTCGGCCTCGGGGCCGGCATCGCGGCCATGAAAAGGGCCATCGCCTATTCGAAGGACAGGGTCCAGTACGGCTCGGCGCTCTGCCGCAAGCAGGGATACACGCACAAGCTGATCGTTCCGAATGTTGTCAGGCTCGAAGCGGCCAGGACATTCATCGAAGACACCGCAAGAAAGCTGGACAGCGGCGGGGCGGGGCTTCAGACCGAGGGGGCCATTGCCAAGTTCCTGGCCACGGAAGCCGGCAACGACGCCGCGGACGCGGCGATCCAGGCGCACGGGGGCTACGGATACTGCCGCGAGTACGAGGTCGAGAAGATCAAGAGAGACGTGAGGATCACGACGATCTACGAAGGAACGAGCGAGATCATGCAGAATACGGTCGGCATGGACAGGTGGAGATCGACCATCCAGTCGAGGTTCGGATACTACGCGCAGCTCGAAGACAGGATGCGGGCCGTGGCCGCACGAAGCAGCGACGTGGGGGCCGAAGCCGTGGCGCTGGCCTCCAGGGCCTTGAACGAGACCCTGAAAGTGGCCTTCAAGTCCAGGCTGTCGAGGAGGCAGTACATTCTTTTCAAGATGGCCGAGATGATGGCCGGCGTCGAGAGCGCGGCCGCGCTCTGCGAGCGCGCCGCGGGGGAAAACGGCCGCAATGGAAACGGGGAACAGGGCGGGGCGCAACAAGGCTGCCTGTTTTCAAACGGCCGGGGCGGCAAGGACATGCTCAAGGCCATTGCCAGGATTTACGCCAGGGACGCGGCAGCGGTCGCGCTGGAGAACAGCAACCTGGCCGTGGCCGGAACAGGCATTCTCAACGATGACGATATCAAGCTATTCAGGGAGAGAATAGGGTCGGCCGCTCTCATGGACGCGGTCGTGGGAGCCGAGGAGGACATGAATTTCGTGGCCGCCTCTATTGCGGGAGGACATTAGGACATGTTGGTGCTGCGGGCCCCTGGCCCGCCTGTAGCTGCGCCCCCTTGGGGCGCCATGAAGAGGGCGTGCAGCACCACTGAGGAGATGCGATGAAGTACGACCAACTCATGGTTACACCAAGGGTGACGGCCGATAAGGCCGCTGCCATCATCGGTGTCGGGGCGATCATGCCCGACGCCTTGAACGCGGGGCGAATGTGGGACAACATCCTGAATAAAAAATACTCGATCAAAGAGGTTCCTCCCGGCCGCTGGAGCGTGGATGACTACTATGACCCCGATCCCGAGGTGCCGGACAAGACGTACTGCAAAATCGGGGCGTTCGTGGAGGGCTTCGAGTTCGATTCCATACAGTACAAGATTCCCCCGAGGGTCGCCGGCGCCATGGACGCCGTGCAGAAGTGGGCCATCGTGGCGGCTCACGAGGCCCTGACGGACTCCGGTTATATCAGCAGGGATTTCAACCGGGAAAAAACCGCGGTGATCTTCGGGAACGCAATGCTCGAAGAATCCATGATCGCGACCAACCTGAGGGTCAACCTGCCGGTGTTCGTCAACTCGCTTCTCATGGACCCGACCTTTGCCGGGCTCCCGCCGGAAAAGCGGGCCGGCATCATCGAATGCCTCACCCGGCGGATCAACGCCGTTTCGCCCCCCATTACCGAGGACACGATGCCGGGGGAGCTCTCCAACGTTATCGCCGGGAGGGTGGCGAACGTTTTCAACCTGCGCGGCGCGAACTACACCACGGACGCGGCTTGCGCCTCGTCGCTGGCCGCGGTCAGCGCGGCCCTGGCTGGTCTGGGGCGCGGCGAGTACGACATGGTTATCGCGGGCGGCGTGGACCGGAGCATGAGCGCGTCGACCTACATCAAGTTTTCCAAGATCGGGGCCCTGAGCGGCGAGGGGAGCTTCCCCTTTGACGAGCGCGCAAACGGTTTTGTCATGGGCGAGGGATGCGCCTGCTTTGTCTTGAGGCGCTACAGCGACGCCCTGCGGGACAACGATCGGGTGTACGCGGTCATCACATCGGTCGGAACATCGAGCGACGGGAAAGGCAAGGGCACCACGGCGCCGAATATCGACGGCCAGATGCTCTCCCTGAAGCGGGCCTACGAGAGCTCGGGCATCCATCCGTCGACCGTGGACCTGATCGAGGCGCACGGCACGTCGACGCGCGTGGGCGACGTGGTCGAGCTGGAAGCCATATCAAAGACCATGAACGGCCGCAGCAGATCGAACCCGGTCTCGGTCACGTCCATCAAGTCTCAGATCGGCCACTTGAAGGCGGCGGCCGGGGCCGCGGCCCTGCTGAAGGTCGCGTTGTCCCTGCATCACAAGGTCCTGCCCCCTTCGATCAACTTTGAAAAGCCCAATCCCAATATCGACTGGGACGGCTGTGCCGTGAAGGTCCAGACGGAAAAGCAGGAATGGAAAAACGGCAAGCAATGGCCCAGGAGGGCGGGCGTGAGCTCTTTCGGCTTCGGCGGGACGAACTTTCACGTTGTGGTCCAGGAGGCCGAAGGTGTCGATGTGCTCGCGAAACGCTCGGGAATGAGGTTTTTCAGGGGAAAGACTGGA
>JBDRLK010000391.1:0-2453 GCA_043813155.1 Pseudomonadota bacterium
TTATCCTTGAAACTTACGATAATACTATTTCAATAAATACTATAAGAAAATTATATTTATACGAGATAGGTGGGACCCTGAAAATTATGTGTATAATATTCAGGGCTAAAGCCTCCCCTACCCGGCAGGGAAACATGGGAGGCTAAAGCCTCCCCTACCCGCGCGCGTTTATGGGTAGGGGCGGCTTCAGCCGCCCCTGCCCGCACATCTGCAATCAGTATAGAAAGTGGTAAAAATGGCAGAATCTTCAAACAATGGACTGGATGAAAACGAGAAATCATTCGCGGCTGCTCTCAAGGCGGTTGAAGCCTCTCCCGACAGCGAGGACGCGTGGAATCACGTGGAGGACCTGAACGAGAAAATACAGAAGCCCGAAGAGGTTGCCGGGCTCTACCGCAAGACGCTCGACCGGAAGCTGGCCAGGGATGTCCTGGAGACGGTCGCGCAGAGGGCGGTCAGTTTCTTCGAGGAATGGCTCGGCGACGATCCCGCCGCCCTGTCCGGCCTGTTCTCACGCATCGTTGAAATCGATCCCGAGGCCGAGTGGGTGCAGGAGCGCCTCACCATGATTTTTACCGTGGCCAAGATGTGGGACGAGCTGCTTGCGCTCTACGACAAGATTCTCGCCGCGACCAAGGACGCGGCGAAACGCGAGCGCCTGCTGGACGAGGCCGCGCACGTTGCAAAGGATTTCGCCAACAAGCCGGCCCTGGCCGCCGATTACCTGAAGCAGCTTCTCGAGCTGAAGCCCGGCAACACCCAGCTCATGGCCTCGCTCGAGAGGCTCCTGGAGCGCCAGGGCGGCTGGCAGGAGCTCATCGGGCTGTGGCAGAGCCAGATTCCCACCCTGTCCGCCGACGAAATCCGCGACACCCGCCTGCGCATCGCCAACTGCTACTTCGAGAAAATGGACGATCACGCCAGGGCGCTGGAGGAGCTGCGCGCTCTGGTCGAGGGGAGCCCCGGCCATGAAGAGGGCACGAAGCTGCTCGAGCGCATCCTCGAGCTGGACGCGGACACGGCCGGGACCGGCGTCCGGCGCGCCGCGCTCGACATCCTCGTGAAAAACTATGACGCCATCGACAAACCGGAAGAAGCAGTCAGGGTAATCGAGGCAGGGCTCGAGTTCGCGGACGAAGAGGAAGCCCTGGGCCTTCGCAGGAAGGCGGCCGGGATGCTTGCCGGCCTGGGCAGGGAGCTGGAAGCCATGGAGCACTGCGCCGTGCTGCTCAAAAAGCATCCGGACAATGCTGAAGTGCGAAAAAACCTTCTGGCCCTGGCCGATAAATCCGGGCGCTTTGACCTGTACGCCGGCAGGCTCGTGGAAATCGCCGACGGCTGCAGCGACGAAGGCCAGCAGCTGATGCTGCTGGCCGAGGCCGCGGGTATTCGCAAAGACAAGCTGGACGATGCAGCCGGAGCCATTGATCTTTACAAGCGCGTTCTCGATTCACCGGCCGCCGACCGGTCCACGGCGCTGGCCGCGGCCCACGTTCTCAACGACCTGCTCGACGACGCCGGCCGGGACGAGGAGCGCCTCGCCGTGCTCGAGCGACTGGCGGACATGGACCAGGCCTCGTCCATTAAAAGGTTCGTCCAGGGTGAAGCAGCCAGGCTGGCCGAGCGGCTCGAGGATTCGCAGCGCGCGCTTGCTCTCTGGAACAGCAGGCTCGAAGCCGACGGCCAGGACCAGGAAGCGCTCGGAGCGACGATCGAGCTCCTGCGCGCCGGCGAAAAATGGGATGAGCTTGTCGGGGCCCTGCGCAAGCGGGCGGAGACAAAAGTCCCGGCCTCGCAGCGCAGGTCCGACCTCGTCCAGGTCGCCACTATTCAGGCCGTGGAGCTGGACAGCGGCGCCAGGGCCATCGACACGTGGCTGGGCGTGCTCGAGGAGTTCGGCGAGGACGAGGAAACGCTCGCCGCCCTCGACGAGCTCATGGCAAAGGCCGGGCGCTGGAAGCAGCTTGCCGAGATACTCGAAAAATCCTCCGTCCGCCGCCACGGCCGCCCCGCTTCCGCGCTTGCCCGCCTTGCCGACCTATACCGCCTCCGGCTTGGCAGGCCGGTCGATGCCGCGCAGGTCTACGTGGAAGCGCTCGGCGCAAACCCCGAAAGCGCTGCCGCGCGCGAAGGCCTCCAGTCCCTGCTCGGGAACGATGACTGCGCTTTAGAGGCAGCCGAGGCCCTGGCAAAAGCCTATGCCATCACGGACGACTGGAAGGCAACGCTCGAGCTGCTCGAGCCCCGCCTGTCCGTTCTGACCGATGACGGCGAATGCGCGAAGATCCTGATCCAGGCCGCCGGCCTCCAGGAAAAGCATGGGGGTGATAAAAACGCGGCCCTGAAGCATCTTGCCGATGCTTTCGGTTTCGTGCCGACCGATCTTTCCGTTGAAAGCGAATTGAACCGCCTGGCCGGGGCAACGGGCGAGTGGTCCGTCGCCGCAAAGGCCG
>JBDRLK010000392.1:0-6043 GCA_043813155.1 Pseudomonadota bacterium
TTAAAATTTCAAAAAACATTAACAAAAGGGAGGGCCTCATGAAGAAAACCAGTACAATTCAGGTCTTTTTTGCTCTATCCTTTCTGATCCTGGCATCCTGCGGAGGGGGAGGGAACGGGTCTGATGACGCCCGGGAGGAAGGCGACGCCGTGGATGACGTGGACGGCGCCGAGGCGGAAGTCGCGGAGGACGCGCGGGACGACGATGCCGGGGAATCGGACGCTGGGGGCGAAGACGGCGCGGACGCGCGTGAGGACCCGGCGGAGGATGGGGTTGAGGACATCGTTGAGGAGGACGCGCCGGCGGAAGCCGGGTGCGCATCCAGCGAGCATTGCGATGACCACGAGCCGTGCAACGGCGTCGAAACCTGCGTGGAAGGCGTGTGCGAGGACGGGACGCCGCTGGAGGACGGGATGGAGTGTGAGACCTATGAAGGCAGGGAGGGCGTGTGCGACACGGGCGTGTGTGTTCCCGTCACCTGCGGGAACGGCGAGCTCGATGACGGCGAGGAGTGCGACGACGGCAACGACGTGAGCACGGACGCCTGCCTCAACACCTGCCGGGACGCCGTGTGCGGCGACGGGTTCGTGTGGGACGGCGAAGAGGAATGCGACGACGGCAATGATTCCAACCTCGATGCCTGCCTGACCACGTGCCATGACGCGGGCTGCGGCGACGGGTTCGAGTGGACGGACGTGGAAGAGTGCGATGACGGCGACCTGATCGACACGAACTCATGCACCGGCGAGTGCAAGGACGCCACTTGCGGGGACGCGATCGTGTGGGACGGCGTGGAGGCCTGCGACGACGGCAACGACATCCCGGACGACGAATGCACGAACGAGTGCGGGCTCCCGGACTGCGGGGACTGCATCGAGCAGGAGGGCGAGGAATGCGATGACTGCAACGACGTGAACACGGACGACTGCCTGAACACCTGCCATGACGCGTTCTGCGGCGACGGGTACGTGCACGCCGACGACGAGGAGTGCGATGACGGCAACGACGTGAACACGGACGCCTGCCTGGACACCTGCCATGACGCGGAATGCGGAGACGGGTTCATCCGGGAGGACCACGAGCAGTGCGATGACGGCGATTTCGACGACACGGACGATTGCCCCACCACATGCGAGGACGCCTATTGCGGCGACGGTTTCGAGTGGGCCGGCCACGAGCAGTGCGACGACGGGAACGACTCCAACACGGACGCCTGCCTCGTGGGGTGCATCGACGCGGGCTGCGGCGACGGCTACGTCTGGGCGGACAACGAGACCTGCGACGACGGGTACGAGGACGGCTGCGGCACGTGCAATGCCGACTGCAGCGCGGCGGGCACGCCCAGCGTGTGCGGCGACGGCGAGCTCTGCCCCGAGGACGAGGTGTGCGACGACGGCGACATCGTTACCGAGTGGTGCGGCGGCGGGGACGACTGCCTGAGCGCCTGCGACCTTCTCGAGGAGCCCTGCGGCAACGGCGAGGCCGACCCGGGCGAGCAGTGCGACGACGGCGATGTGAGCAGCATGGATGACTGCACCACCTCGTGCGTGGTCAATGACTACAATATCGGCTCGCCCTGCGAATGCCAGGCCGGCTCCGGGTGCAGCAACACAAACTTCTCGGCCGGCACGATCGTGGGCTGCGACAGCGTTGATATCCCCGGGGGCTCGGGCGGCGCGCTGGCCTGCATGCGAAGCATGCACGAGGGTATTTCGGGGTATGACACGTTTTTCGCGGAAGGCTACTGCACGATCCTGGCGCAGACCTGCAGCGGCTCGCTGCTCTGCGGTTTAGTGCCCACCATAGGCGACTTCGACACCTTTGCCTGCCCGGATGGCTATTACATGAACGAGGACGAGCGCACGGTGTTCGGCGCCACGGTCACGTCGAAAAGCTGCCTGAAGGTCTGCACGTCCGACTCGGAATGCAGGTGGAACGCGCACGACGCGTTCTGGGATGCATGCGGCCGGTACGAGTGCATGGACGCGCCGGGCGGAGAAGACATGAAGGTCTGCGGCGACGCCAGGTCCATAGCGCCGGCCCCCTGATCAACGCTTTCTTTTTCCTTGAAATACTTGAATTAAACCTGAAAAAATCATCATATAGGCATATCTTACAAAGGAGTGACACCATGAAATCTTTGTGGACGGCAGCTATGGTTTTTCTTCCGGCGGTTTTCGCCGCGGCCGGGTGCGACGATGGAAACGGCGGCAACGGAGGGGACGCGGACGCTGCCGAAACTGCGGACCTCGCGGCTGACGAGGCAGGCGAGGCGGCGGACATGCCGGAGGAGGGAGAATCGGAGGAGGACGCGCCGCAGGAAGCGCAGGACGACGGTGGCGACATGATCGACGACGAGCAGGAGGAGGAGCTTGAGGAGCCGGGCGGGCTCGGCGACAACTGCAGGATGCCCTCGGACTGCGAGAGCGGCGTGTGCATAACGGAGCTCCTGTTCCCGGGCTTTGAAAACGGCTACTGCACCATTTTCGACTGCGACCCCGAGGATCATGACACGTGCGGGACCGATGGATACTGTATCGACATTGCCTCTGCTTATCCTGCCGTGTGCGTGAAAATGTGCGAGGACGAGGAAGGCTGCGACGAAGGCAACGCCTGCATCGGGGTTTGCCTGCCCGACGCTTTTGTCTCCGACCCGGAGGTCCCGGACATCCTGGATTCGGAGGACGCTCTCATGGCCGCGGTTGTGGCCGAGGTGGACCGCGACAGGATGGAGGCGCGCATGGAGATCATGTCAGGGGCCGCGCAATGGGACAACGGGGAGGAGCTCGTGGAGATCGCGTCGCGCTCCGTTTACCACGCCGATCACGCGCTGGCCGTGGATTACCTTGCGTCGCTTTTCACGGGAATGGGCCTGGACGTCAACCTGCTGGAGTTCACGTACGAGGACCTGGACCTGGTCAACATCGAGGCGCGGCTCGAGGGGACCGACGCTGAGGCAGACCCCCTGGTCGTGTATGGTCATTATGATTCAACCGCGTCGTTCACGCTCGGCTGGAACGCGGAGACGGACACGGCGCCCGGGTGCGTTGACAACGGCACGGGCGTTGCCATCGTGCTCGAGATCGCCGACATCATGGCTGCGCTTCACGCGACCGACCCGGCGCCGCGCGGCATGGTGTTCGTGCTTTTTGACGGCGAGGAGGATGGCCTGTACGGATCGATCTACTATTCAGGAGAGATGCTGGCGGCGGAGGAAACACTGGCCTGCGGCATCAACGTCGACATGGTGGGATGGACAACGGACGCGACGCCCGACCGCTTCTGGTACGCGTACAACGAGCCGGACGAGGCCGTGGCGGCCATCGGCCTCGAGGCGATCCTTGATTTCGTGCCCGAGGCACGGCCGATCACCACGCACACCGAGATGTTCGGCAATTCAGACCACTGGCCCTTCTGGGTGAACGGGTATTGCGCTTCGTCGTTCTCCACGTTTCCGTCGCAGCCGACGTACCACACGGTCGGGGACACGATCGACACGGTGGACTTCGACTTTTTCATGAGCGTGGCCAGGAGCGCCGCGGCCGTTGCCGCGGCATGGGCCTACAGGTGGGACGGGTAAGAAAATAAAATCACAAGCCCGCCTTTATCTCGTCCAGCCTCTCTTTTGCCGAAGGCTCCATGGAAAAGACTTTCTTGACCTTGCTGCAGGGATAGTCGGGGCAGTGGGCGCAGTTTGCCACGGCTTTCTCCTTCGCGCATTTTCTGATGTCGCACACGTGGCAGTACCCGAAGAGCTTTCCCCCCTCCGCCGTGCAGCCGTCGCAGTTGATGTCTGCGGGCTTGAACACTTCCTTGAATTTTCCGGACCAGATCTTTGCCACCTCCGCGCGCATCTTGTCGTCGTTCGCCCGGGTTGCCAGAAACGTCTCGCACTTGCTGCATATCAGGCCGCAACAGGCTATAATGTCAGCCATGGGGTTCCTTTCGTTCTTGTCGATATTCAGGTTGCATGATACCATGATACAAGGAAAATGATACTGTCATGTTCATTCAGGCCCATGGAAGATTTTCAGGGTAGAGCACGGCGTAGAGCGCATAGTATTCCTGCGCGATTGTTTTCCACTCCGCCCTGCTGCCTGCCGCGGCGGCCTGCCGCAGCGCTCCTGCCAGCTCGTTGAACCGGACCGAGGCCCGGGTGGGGTTGCGCAGGTGCTCCATGGCGCGGCGGCCGATCTCGAGCCGTGTTTCCACGCCCGTGTCCAGCCCCATGAAGGCGCCGCAGTACTCGCACATGAGAACGAGCGCGCGGTCCATGGCCTTGCGCGTGGCGCCGCACTCCGGGCACCGCACGTCGCGGACGTTCATGGCCGCGTCACTCCTTTTTTTTCATCATCTCGGGCTGGCGGAGGATAGTTCTCCTGTAGAGGATCACGATATTGGAGACGACGTAATAGAACGCGAACGGCAACACGATGCGCGGATCGAAATACGGGTTGATCGTGCCTCCCGGCTGCCACAGGTAGAGCACGTTCTCGGCAACCGACACCGGGCATCCCCTGGCCCGTATGACCTGTTTGCGGTGGTTGAAAATGATATTCAGGATAAACATGATGATCCTGGCCACGAGGTCCTTTGCCCTGGCGTTCGCGGGATTTTTCTTGTGGCGGATTACATATCTGGATTTTTCATTGATTTCCCTGCCGCAGATCTCACCCTTGTACGCGGCGCAGTCGCCGCAGAGGATGACTTTCTCGCCGGGCCTGGCGTTGATCTCGCCCTCGTAATGGCCGAACACGTAGTGGTTGGATCGGACCTCCCGGTCCACGTCGGGCTGCATGGTTTTTACGATCTCCATCGCCTCGATAAGCGATCCCGGGCAGCCTCCCCAGCAGTAGTCGGATTTTTTCGGGTTCGGCGGCTTGCCGACATAGGTTGTAAGGTTGGTTCTTGTATTGAGATCGGCGTCAACCTTGTCGATGGGAACGCGGAATTTCTTTGCCTTTTTCCGCGCTTCTTCGAGCGGATAGTCGCCGCCCAGCTCGACATCGTCGATTTCTATGGGGCCGTAACCGCGCTCGGCGCTCTTCTTGAGGTGCGGAACGTCGTAAGGGTCGAACCCGATCATGGCGCAGGCCACGGTGTCGATGGCCACGGGGTTGGTTCCCATGAGGATGGCGCCGATGTGATAGGGTTTCGGCGTCAGCATCTTGAGCTCGCCGGCCATAATCGCGTCCACGGCAATGAACGACGGCTGGATGACTTCCTGAAGATCAGCGATCTTTGTCTCCAGCATGTAGTCGTGGTCGATCAGCCGGTGAGGGTCGTTCTGAAGGCCGATAAAATTTTTCAAGGCAATCGTGATGCGCGTCCAGGGATGCGATTTCAGCTTCGGCAGGCTTATGAGAAAGTCGCACTCGTCGATGGGCTGGGGAATGTAGATGGTGTCGCGCAGGCGGTCCGGGTGCTTCAGCCTCCTCTCAACCTGCACGCACTCGTCGAAGAAGTAGCGCTTCACGCCGTGCTTGCGCACGATTTTATTGTACCCGGCGTTTGAAAAGACAAATCGCGTGGGCATGGTGATGCCGCAGCGCTCGCCCACGGCAAGCTCGCTCATGCCCTTGCCCCTGGCCTTGACCGCGGCCAGCAGGCCGTCCGTGAACTCGGGCCGCGTAAAAGCATGAGGAAAGAGGTCCTTGTGGGCGATCACGAGGTTGGGCTTGACCAGGACGCGGCCTTTGGGCACGATGCCGAGCTCGTCCATGCCCCGGCCGATGACTTTCTCGATCAGGTCCGGGTCATAGGTGTCGCAGCGGCAGATGAGGACTTTTTCTTTCATCGTTTTCCGTGCAGCTGCACGCCCTCGGCGTGCCTCGGGCGGGCCAAGGGCCCGCAGCTGCAGATTAATATGGTGTATTATATCTGAAATGTAAAATAATTGGATATAAAAATTTCATTTCTTTTTTTTCTCTTTCTTCGTTTTTACACCGGGCCGCAGGGGATCGGCGGGCCATGCGTGTTTCGGGTAGCGGCGGCCGAGCTCTTTTGCGATCTCCGGGTAGTGGCGCTTCCAGAAACCCTCGAG
>JBDRLK010000393.1:0-9114 GCA_043813155.1 Pseudomonadota bacterium
CGTGGACTTTCGTTGGATTCGTTGAGGACGCGCGTGAAAGTGAGGCGATTTGAGCATACGTCTTCAACGAAACTGGAATTGCAGACATTATTGTGGGCGCTAAGCGATATTCAAACATTAGGGAGAAAGGTGATTGTGTATACGGATTCTCAAAACATTATGGGGTTACGGGGAAGACGTGATCGGTTTGAGCAAAATGATTATCGTTCAAAGAAAAAAAAGCGCCTCAACAATTATAAGCTGTATCAGGAGTTTTATAGAATGACCGATCAGTTGGATTGTGAATTGGTAAAAGTGCGTGGACATCAGGGATCGAAGCAAAAAGATGATATTGATAGGCTTTTTACGCTTGTAGATAGAGCCTCAAGGAATGCGCTGAAAGGAGATAATCAGTGACCTGTCCCTATGGTGGGCGGCCCTTCATGGGCCGCCGCGGCAGGAAGGAATCGGCGGGGCTTTAAGCCCTCGACTCAGCACTTATTTCCTCCCAAGGCTCCCACTCGGGCGACCCGCTTAATAAGGTGTTGCGGTTTAAGCCCCGCCCTACAAGCAGGCTTACGGTGAGGCGATCCAGAGCACCCACTCATCCACCTGGCCCTGAATCGTGAAATAGGCGTCGGCTACATTCAGCGTCCAGTCGCCCTCCGTGGTCTCACCGTTGAAGCTGTTCATGTTTAGGGTGTCGTCGTCCGGGGCTGTGAGAAAATCGTAGATCGTCTCGATGTCATCCGTGCTTCCGCCCGTGTTGCCGTGGAGCAGCACGGTGGTTCCCGTGGGGCTCGTGAGCGATACCTCGAGGTCCCCGATCCACCCGTGCCTGACCTTCACGCCCACGAGTATGTTCCCGACCGTGTCGGGGAACGTGTCCCACAGCGGGTCCACGGTCATGACGAGGTCCACGCCCGCGGGGCTGTTGTCCGGGATGGCGACGGGATACTCGCTTGCCGTGTCGACCGCGGAGCCCGATATCCTCTCGAACCCTGCGGGCTGCGCGGGCGTGTTGGCCTCGCCGGGCGTGTGCCACCAGGACAGGGAGAAATCCGCGGCGTTGCTGTCCGAGTCCCTGCCGTCGGGCCAGCGGCCGAGCGAGACGACGTTGCGGGCGTTGTGACCCGGGATGACCGGAGCGTGCGTGCCCTCGCCCTTGAAGTTGGCGCCGCTGTCGCCGTAGCCCATGGCGTCGACGACAGTGCCGGTATCGCCGTCCCAGCCGGTGTAGAGCACGATGGACTCGGCAGCGTCCCCCATCGCGTCGGCGGCCGCCCAGTCCAGGTCCAGGTTCGCGACGGCCGCGTCCCCGATCACGACGAAGCCGTCGTCGGCCACGGAAACGGCGGAGAGATCGATTTCCCAGGCAACCGATCCGTCGGCGCCCGCGTAATGAACGAGCGCGTACCCGATCATGTCCTCCCTTCCCGGCGCGTAGATCTCGACAAACTCCATCGTGTCCGCCGCGCCTTCGACGTTGGTGTAAACCACCTCGTTGATGACGGGGTAAGGCGGCGGCGGGGGCGGCACGAAGTCGGACTCACTCGGAAACGTTCCGTCGCCGGTCCCGCTGGAGATGCCGGCCATTCCCTCCTGCGCGATCTGCACGTCCACCCAGGTGATCGTCACGGCGCCCGGGCTCTCCGAGTGCGCGTCGAGATTCATGGTGATCTGGAAGTCGACCAGCTCGTCCCCGCCGTCGGCCGGCACCTGCTCGAAGGTCGCAACGACCCTGTCGCCGTACTCGTCCACCGTCACCGTTCCGGCCGCGCCGCTGTCCGGGTCGAGGTCCGCGTCGAACCCCGCGATTCTCGGGAGGCTGAAGAAATCGTCAATCCCGGGGTCGGCCGTGGCATCGCCCGCACCGAAGGTGACAAACCCGTTGGAGCCCACGAACATGGCGCTGTAGCTTTCCCCGAAGAACGTGAACGGGGACGCCACGGAGAAGGCGTGCTCCACGGACTCGCTGTTGTCCAGGGCCAGCTCGGCCGTCACGGGCGCGCCGCCGGGCTCGTCGGGGAAGGCCGTCACGCCGTCGATCCTCTCCCAGGCGTAGAGGTCATCGTTTTCCGCGTCGGGCGTGAACACGACGGCGTGGCCGCCAAGATCCGTTTCGTCGCCTGCCCCGAACCCTTCCCAGGTGCCGCGGTAAGGATTGCACCAGGCCGAGCCCGCGCAGTCGTCGTCGTCGCAGTCCGTGAGCTCGTCGATGTCGTTGTCTATGCCGTCGTTGCAGATTTCAGGATCGGTGATGCCGATGGAAATGGCGTAATCGCCGCTGAAAGGCGGATGGAACTTGGCCTCGACGATGATAAAGACCCTTCCGTCGGCTTCCGCGGTGTAGCGCAGAGGGTCGTCGCCTGTTCCGAAATCATCGGAGACCAGGCACACGCCGTCATTGCCGCAGGCGCTCTGCAGGCTCATGATGACGTCGATGCCGCCCGTCTCGCGCACCACGACTTCGTCGCCCGCCGCCAGGTCGACGGCGAAGACCGCTTCGACCTGCCAGTCCTCTCTCGTAAAGCAGCTGGCGTCGGTGAGCGCAAGCTGGTCGGAAAAATCCGCGGTGAAGTCGTCGCCCGAGGTTTCGAAGGGCAGCTCGTAAAGGACCATGACGTCGTCGCAGCTGTCGCCGCCGCCGGTGGGGCAGAAGGCGGGCTCAACCGTGTCATCGCAGGGCAGGCCGTGATCGGCGCAGTCCATGGTGTCGCCCCACTCGCTGCAGCCCAATGAGCCGACAACGCAGGTCTGGATGACCGTGACCGCGGTCTCGTGGCACCGGGTTTCGCCGAGAGTATCGCACGCGTCCTCGCAGATCGGCACGCACTGTGCCGAGCCCTCGACCATGTCGCACAGCTCGCCCGCATCGTCGCAGTCCGGGCCGTCGGCCCACTGCAGGCACCCGTCCCCGTCGGCCGTGCAGGCCTGGATGAGCGTGGTCACTTCTTCGCCGCACCGCGTGTCGCCGGCCTCCGCGCATTCATCGTCGCACACGACGAAACACTGCGCCCCCTCTTCGTCCTCGCCGCAGACCTCCTCCGACTCCTCGCAGTTCTCGTCGTCGGTCCAGTGCAGGCATGTGTCCCCGCCGGTCATGCAGACCTGGACGATGTTGCCGCTGCAGCGCGTGGCCTCTTCCGTGTCGCAGTCGTCCGTGCAGTCCTCCACGCACTCGGCCCTGCCGCTCGAATCGTCGCAGCCCAGGTGAACATCGGCGCAGTCGACGCTGTCCGCCCAGTCCAGGCAGCCGTCGCCGCCCGCTTCGCAGCCCTGGATGATCGTGCCGCTGCAGCGCGTGGCATCGGCCTCGCATCCGTCCATGCAGCCGCACACGGGAGCGCCGCCCCCGTCCCTGCATTCCTGGTCCGCGGCGCAGGGCGTTTCAACCCGCCAGACGAGGCAGCCGTTTTCGTCGGCCCCGCAGAGCTCGATTGCGCGCTTGTCGGCCCTGCACTGCCTGGCGCCCGACGTTTCGCAGGGATTGACCGCTTCCGTGCAGTCGGGCTCCCCGTTTTCCCCGCCATCGCCGTTGCATCCTGACAAGGCAAGGCCCAGGAAACAACTTAAAGTGATGATTGACAGTAAACTTGTGGTTTGATCAGATAGGCTGGTATTCATTTTATATTCATGCATCGTAATCCCGTGTATGGGTGATTTCAGTCGCCCATTGCATATTTGATGGGAGGCTGAAGCCTCCCCTGCCCACGTTACGCTATGGATGGGAGGCTGAAGCCCCTCCTGCCCGGCAATAGTTTTTCAGGGCACGTCCTGCACCCACAGCACCCACTCGCGCGCCTCGCCCGTGATGAGCGAGCCCGTGTCCGCCACATTGAGCGTCCACGTGCCGAGCGTGGTCTCCCCGTCGAAGCTGGCCATGGTGAACGTGTCGTCGTCAACGGCCGTGACAAAGTCAAAAACGGTCACGATGTCGTCCGAGCTTCCGCCCGTGTTGTCGTGCAGCACGACGCTCGTTCCCGTGGGGCTCGTCAGCGTGATCACCAGGTCTCCGATCCATTCGTGGGTGAGCCTGAGGCCCACGTGGATGTTGTTGACCGTGCCGGGGAACCACGTCATGGTCTCATCCACGACCATGGTCAGGTCCACGCCCGCATCATTGTCGTCCGGGATGGAAACGGGATAGGTGTTGATCGTGTCCATGACGGACCCCGTGATCCTCTCGTGGCCGGCCGGCTGCGCCGGCGTGTTGGCCAGGCCGGGCGTGCCCCACCAGGCCTGGACGAAATCAGTCGCATTGTCGTCCGTGTCCAGGCCGTCGGGATAACGGCCGATGGACGACCGCCAGTCGCCGCTGCCGATTCCCACGGCAGGGTCGCCTTCGCCGAAGAGGTTGTCGTCGTCCTCCCAGGCCACGGCATCCACGACCACGCCCGATGACGTTTCCGGGTCCCAGGCCGTGTAGAGAACGAGCGACTCGCCGCCGTCCTGCAGCGCGTCCGTCTCGGATACGCCCGCGGCCGTCCAGGTAATGTCCACGTTCGTGCCGCCCGCGGGCCCGATCACCAGCAGCCCGTTGCCGGGGTAGACGGCCGCGCCCAGGTCGATGGCCCACACGACGCTGCCGTCGCTGCCGTTGAAATGAACGAGCGTGTGGCCCGTAAGCGCGCCGCCGGGATCGCCGCTCAGCTCGATGAACTCCTCGGTGTCCGTGTCCGTGGGCGAGTCGTAGAGAACCTCGTTGATCCTCGGCGGCGGGGGCGGCGGGGGCGGAACGAGGTCCGTCTCGTCGGGATAGGTCCCGTCGCCCGCGCCGTTCGCTATGCCGATCATGCCGCCGTCCACGACCTCGATGTCCACGTAGTAGATCCCGATCGCGCCGGGGCTCTCGGCGTGGCCGTCGGCGTTCATGATGACCTGGAAGCTGACGAGCTCGTCGGGGTGATTGCGGGGAACGTCGTCGAAGGTCACGACGATCATGTCGGAATATTCATCGATCGTGATGGTTCCGGCCGAGCCGCCGTCGGGGTCCAGGTCCAGGTCGAATCCCGCGATGCGCGGAAGGTTGAAGAACGCCGCGACCGTGGAGTCCTGGGTAGGGTCGCCTTCGACAAAGGTGATGGTCCCGTTGGAGCCCACGAACATGCCCGCGTAGGTGACGCCGAAAAAGGTGAAGCCGCTGACCTCGGTGAAGGTGTACTCCTCGTAGTCGCTGTCCTCCAGCTCGAGGGCCGTTGCGCTGCTTCCGTCTCCGGGCGTGTACGGAAAATCGATCACGTCGTAATCGTACTCGTAGGAGTACAGGTTGTCCTCCTCCGGATCGGGGGTGAAGAGGAGGGAGTAGCCGTCGACGTCCACGCCGTCGCCCTCGGCGCCCGAGAAGGCCTCCCAGTATCCCCTGTAGGGGGCGCACCAGGGGGACTCGCCGCAGTCGTCCGTGTCGGCGCAGTCTGCCAGCTCGTCCGCGTCGTTGTCCGCGCCGTCGTGGCAGTTGAGCTCCACGGTGCACCAGGTCTCGTCGCCGAAGCAGTCCGAGTCGTCGCAGTCGGCCAGGTCGTCCAGGTCGTTGTCGATGCCGTCCCCGCAGTCTTCGGGCTCGGAGATCTCGATGGAGATCTCGTAGGCCTTGTCGTCCGGGTCCTCGTACCAGGCCTCGATGACGATGAAGACCGTGACGTCGCCCTCGGCCGTGTAGGTGGCCGGGCCGTCGTCCGTTCCGAAATCGCCCGAAACAAGGCACACGCCCGCGTCGCCGCAGCTGCTCTGGATGCTCAGCGCGGCTTCGAGCGCTCCGTGCTCCTGGACAACGACGGTCTGGTCGGCCGTGAGGCCGATGGAGAAAACAGCCTCGACCTGCGTGCCCGAGCGGGTCTCGCAGGACTCGTCGCCCAGCACGTGCAGGTTCGTGAAATCGTCGGTGAAATCCTCCCCGGACATGGTAAAGGGGATCTCGTAAATGACCATGACATCGTCGCAGCTGTCGCCGCTTCCGGTCTCGCACTCGGCCTCGCCGCCCGCGTCGGTGCAGGGCAGCTCGAAGGCGTCGCAGTCAAGGTAATCGACCCAGTCAAGGCACCCGTCCTCGCCAGGCTGGCAGGTCTGGATCATGGTGGTGACCGTGGCGCCGCACCGGGTGTCGTCCGCGTTCTCGCAATCATCATAGCAGACCGGGATGCACTGCGCTTCTTCTTCAACGATATCGCAGAGCATGTCGTCGTCGTCGCAGTCCGTGCCGCTGATCCAGTACAGGCACCCGTCGATGTGCTCCTCGCATGTCTCGATGACCGTATCGTTGCACTGCGTCGCGTCCTCGGTCTCGCACTCGTCCGTGCAGCCCGTGACGCACTCGGGCTCGTCGCCCGTGTCGTCGCAGATCATGCTGTCCTCGGCGCAGTCCGTTTCCAGGGCCCAGTCCATGCACCCGTCCGTGCCAAGCTGGCAGATCTCGATGACGTTGACGTTGCACTGCCGCTCGCCCGCGCTCGTGCAGTCATCCGTGCACGTGGGGGAGCAGATGGCCGAGCCGCCCACTTCCAGGCACTCCTCGCTCGTGTCCGCGCAGTTCAGGCCGTCGACCCAGCCCATGCACCCGTCAACCGCGGTCGTGCAGGTCTGGATGATGTCCGCGCTGCACTGCGTTGCGCCCTCGACAAAGCAGGTGCTGGCGCACCGGCACACGGGCCCGTCGGCCGTGGCGGTGCATTCCTGGTCCTCGAGGCACGCCGATTCTGCCTGCCACACGAGGCAGCCGTCCGCGTTTTTCCCGCAGATCTCGGTGCCGCTGCTGTCCGCGCTGCAGCGTTTTGCGCCTTGCTCATCGCAGGGATTCGTCACTTCCGAGCAGTCTGCCCCGCCGTCCCCGTCGCACCCCGCAAAGGCTGCGGCAACAAGGCAGAGCATGAGCCCGGCTGCAAGTAAATTCAATTTTCTAACCATAAGATATCCTCCTTTATTCAAGGTCCGGCCCCTTCGATGTCAATTTCGATATAACTATAACTTCTAAAATCCAAATTGCAATAACAACCTTCCAATTTCTGATGGTTGATGTACATTATTCGAAGCGGAAACAGATTCGATCATTAATGGATTTATAAAATTTACCGTATTTACCGTGAGGAAACCGGAAAAAATTGTCTGCGCAGCGGTGCTGGCTCTTGCCGCAGCTGCCTGCGGCATGGGTGTTCCCGACGACAAAAGCGTGCTGCAGCTGACCATCGAGAGGGAGAGCGAGTCGGTGGCGAGCGGGATCGTGGTCCTGCGCTTTTCCAGGGACGGCGTGGAAGAGGAGCGGTGGTCGTTTTTAACGGATGGCGTCTTTCCCTTTTCATTCGAGATGTGGACCGCCCTGGAAGGGGAGTTCGAAGTCAACGGCGAAGGCTACGTCTGCCCCGGGGATGAATGCAGGGATGTCGAGGGCCGTGATGACCTGATGGACGGACGCGGCAGCGCCGGAGCGGTCCTGAGCCACGGCGAAAAAACCGGGCTCCTGCTCGTGCTCCGGGCCGTTGCCGGCGGAGACTGCGGCAACGGTGTGATCGAGGAAGGGGAATCCTGCGATGACGGCAACGACGACCCGTCGGACGGGTGTCTCGCGGATTGCTCCCATCCTTTCAGGATCTTTTATGGAGGCGCGGGCGGAAATGACGATTCTTTCGCGGCCCTTGTCCTGGCCGACGGGTTTGTCGCGGCGTGGACCGTGGGCGCAGGTGACGCCGCCCCGTCGCCTGACTACCTGGAATGGATGCAGTTCGACGGCAACGGAGCCGGGCTGTTCGAGACGCCGCAGACAAAATATCCCGATTCCTGCGCGGCCGGCCCGGCTGCTGTTTTTGGGGCGTCGCAGCTTTCCGCGGTTGGAGGCGCATCCCCGGCTCTCCTCCTCTGGTCCGATAGGGAGGACGAAGAGCATGAGTCGCTCTGCCTCGAGCTGATGGACGAGACCGGGCGTTTCAGCAGCCGGGTGAAGCTGGCCGGCGCCGCCACCCCGCAGGACGGCCGGCCGCCCCTGGCCCTCCTCGATCCATCGCATGCCGCGGCCGTCATAAGGGAGGGGGGAGCGCTCATACTGTCCATTGTCGATGTCCGTGACGGCTCCGAGGTGCACAGGGCCATGGTGGAGCAGATCGGCGAAGGGGAACAGGGCTCGCAGGTCAGGCTGCATTTCGACGGCGGCGAGGTGCTGGCCGCAGCCTGGCAGAAGAAGCGGAGCGACGGCAGTGTCGCCTCCCTGCTCAAACGGTGGGTATGGCGCGGGGCCGGCGAGTTCTTTGCCCTGGACGCGGCGCCGCTCGCGCTCGGCGAGGACGAGGACGGCGGGATACGCGGCATCGTGCTTACCGCCCCGCCCTCCAGCCCTGGCACGATTGTTCTGACCAGGCTGAAGCAGGGCGGCATTGAGACCGTTTGGCTCGACTCCTTCGCGCTGCAGCAGGATTTCAATACCCGGGTTTCCGAGGCCGGGATTTCCCGTGCGTCGCGGCTGGAAGACTGCGCCGCCCCGGCGCAGGATATTGTCCACGTTCTGCTGGCGGAGCCGACAGAGGATGAAGGCCGGTGCGTGCTGGGGCTGTACCGAATTTCCGGGCCCGGTGAAGGCTCGTGGGAAAGACTTCGAACCTGGGGGGAGGAGCAGGAGGCCGGGTGCAGCGCCGGGCTTCTGCAGCTTTCCGGCGGGCGGACGGCCGCGATCATAAGGACCCTGAAAGAAACAACCCCCGGTATTTTCAAGGGCGAGCTTGCGTTGGAGATTATCCCAAATGATTCATAATCCCGGGTATGGGCGACTTTAGTCGCCCATCTGACGGGAGGCTAAAGCCTCCCCTACCCGTATTGCGGGAGCCGGCTTTTGTATAGGCTCTTCCCACCAGCGTTCGACCTGAGGCGGATCCGAAGGTATAATCATCTGCCCCGGCCGGCTGTTTCATTGCATTTTTCCATTTGGATTCCCCGGCATCCAGAAGCTCCCGGGTTTCATCGCTGAGCTCATGTCATTCACTGACCTTCTTTAGCAGCCAGGCCATGTTCTGACCGAGGATTTTCAACGTGCCCACGCCTTCGTCGTCTTTTTCCACGTCGCCCGGGGCAAGCCCGATGCCCAGGTTCCAGTAGTTGGATCCCGGCACGATCATCTGGTTGATCGTAAAAAAACAGTTGATCGAATTGAAGACGGGG
>JBDRLK010000394.1:0-4416 GCA_043813155.1 Pseudomonadota bacterium
CAACCAGCACTGCCTCTTCTGCAAGAGCTCTTCCAGGCTCGAAAATTACGCAAAGCCCGCCCAGGTGGCCGACATCCTCGAGCGCCTGGCGCGAAAAGTGGATTTCCTCACCCTGAGCGGCGGTGAGACCTGCCTGGACCCATGGCTCGAAAAACATATCGAACAGGCCAGGCGGGCCGGGTTCAGGAGAGTCGAAGTCCAGACCAACGGGCTTCTCATGCAGGACCGCGATTATGTTCGCAGGCTTCTTTCCGCCGGCATGACAAACGCGCTCGTGTCCCTCCACTCCCGCAGCGAGGACGTTTCGGACTCCATCACGCGCTGCAAGGGGGGTTACCGGGCCACGTTGAAAGGCATCGAAACCCTTCTGCGGGAGAGAGCCAGCGTTACGCTCTGTCACGTCATCTGCTCGCTCAACTACCGGGACGTGCCGGGCTACGTCAGGTTCATCGATCGCCGCTTCCCGCGCTCGTCGATGTGCATGGTGTTCACGCTTGCCATACCAACCTTCAGGGTTCGCAGCATGCCGCGGCTCATGCCCAGGCTTTCGGACCTGGCCCCGCCCCTGAAACAGGGTCTCCTCATGTGTCTTCCGTCGAATGACGCTTTCAAGCGTTCCTCCCTGTCCCTGGCCATGGACAAGGCCGAGACCATGGCGAAAAGGGTTTTTTCGGCTGGCGGCGGACTGCTGGCGGGAATCCTTCGCGCCGGGACCGGCGCCCTTTCCGGCGGCAGGCTGCGCGCGCGGGTAATCTCTCACTGCGGCATTCCGCTGTGCGTGCTCGAGGGCTGCGAGGATTATCATAATGAGTCGGCGCCGGCGGGCTCATTCCCGGCGGATCACGACCTGTTTCACCCCCCTGCCTGCGCGTCATGCAAATGGCGGCGCAACTGCTCGGGGATATGGCGCTCGTACGCCGACCTTCACGGCATCGAAGAGGTTCGCCCGATTCAATAGCTTCATGTATTTGAGATCGATGAAAAATACGAATTCATGTTGATTTTTTGCTCAAAGCGTACTTTACTATGGACCTGATACTCAAAACGGGGTTATAACGCGGATCATTTTGATCGTGGAGGAATAAAATGAGCAAGATTTTTCGACCGGGGAACCTGGCAAGACCCGCTTTCTGCCTCATGCTGCTTCTATCGGCAGCGCCGCATGATGTTTTTGCCCAGGACTCGGAGAACGCCATGGACACCTCCCTCGATGTCCAGAACTACAGGCCGAATCCGGGACCGGGTAATTACTTCGGTGTCGGCGGGAGCGACGTTACTCCGCATCTTCAGGTCGGTTTCGCGCTCGATGTGAATTACCAGCACGCGCCTCTCCTTTTCAAGGACGACACAACGGAAGTAGAAAGCGAGGCCGTATCCTACCAGGCGACCCTGGATTTCCTCTGGTCCCTCGGCCTGTTCAATATCCTGCAGCTTGGCGTTGCGCTGCCCGTCGTGGTCGCCCAGGACGGCGACGGCCTTGAATTGATACAGGAAGGCGAAACGCTGGCCATGACGGCCATCCGGGACCTGAGAATCCAGCTCAAGGGCAAGATCCTCGGCAAGGGCGCCAGGGGAGGCATCGATTCCAAGGGTTTCGGCCTCGCCATCGCACTGGGTTTGAGCGTGCCCACGGGAGACGACGACAACTTCGCAGGCGACGCCACTGTTACGGCGGACGCCCCCGTTATTATCCTGGATTGGAGAAACGACCTGGTGCGGGTCTCGCTGAACCTCGGCCTGCGCTGGAGGGAAATGAGCGCGGTCGGATACGACTTCAAGCTCGGTCACCAACTCCTCTACGGAGTCGGCCTGGCCGTGACGCCGCTCAGGCAGCGGCTGCTCGTGCTCGCTGAATTCGAGGGAATGTTCGGCTTCGAGGACCTCTCCGAGACCATCAACCGCGTCCCCATGGAGGCGAGGCTCGGGATCGGCGTTGCCGTTGACAAGCACAAGGACCTGACCCTCCTGGTCGGCGGCGGCATGGGGCTCGGCAACGCGCCCACGGTCCCCGTGTTCAGGATCATCGGCTCGGTGCGCTACGCGCCCCTGAACAAGGACAAGGACGCGGACGGCATCATGGACAGGGATGACAGGTGTATCGATGAAAAGGAGGATATCGACGAGTTCGAGGACGACGACGGATGCCCGGACTATGACAATGACGAGGACGAAGTCGACGACATGGTCGACGACTGCCCGAACGATGCGGAGGACATGGATGGTTTTGAAGATGAAGACGGGTGCCCCGAGGAAGACAATGACGAAGACGGCGTCCTCGACGCCGGGGACGACTGTCCCGACGAAGCCGAGGACATGGACGAGTTCGAGGACGACGACGGGTGCCCGGAAAATGACAATGACGGCGACGGGATAACGGATGAAAACGACAAGTGCCCCATGGAAAAGGAGGACATGGACGAGTTTGAAGACGACGACGGGTGCCCGGACGGCGACAATGACGGCGACGGAGTCCCGGACGCCACGGACGAGTGTCCCGATGAAGCGGAGACGCTCAACGGCATCAAGGACGATGACGGGTGTCCCGACAAGGGCAAGAGCCTGGTCCTCATCACCAAGGACCAGATTGAGATCACGCAGCAGATCAACTTCAAGAAAAACAGCCACGAGATACAAGGAAAAACGTCTTTCAAGATCCTCGACGTGGTTGCGGACGTGCTCAACATGAATCCCGGGATAAGCATCGAGGTCCAGGGGCACACGGACGACACGGGCGAAAGGGATCACAACCTCGAGCTTTCCCAGAAAAGAGCCGAGAGCGTCATGGGCTATCTCGTGGAGAAGGGCATTGATGAGAAACGGCTCGAAGCCAAGGGGTACGGGCCCGACAAGCCCATAGCGGACAACGAGACGAAAAAGGGCAAGGAAGAAAACAGGAGAGTTGAATTCAAGATAAGATGAAGCGTTTATCCCACTTCCATTTAATCCTTCTCTTCGCGACTGCGGCGGCAGCCGCGGGGTGCTCATCCGGAAAAAAAACACAGTATCCCGAGGTGGAGAATCTCGAGCTGAAATACTCGTTCGAGGAAAACGCCACGCGCCGCTACAGGGCAACGTGCACGCTCGTTTCCTCGACGGGCAGCAGCGTTCTTTCCGGGCGAAACCTGGCGATTGTATGGACACAGAAAGTTGTCGAAGTCAGCGGCGACGGCCTGGCCCGCATTGAAAACACAATCGACGACGTTGTGTTCGAAACGGAAAAAGAGACCGCCTCGGCGAAAAAGGACGGCCCGGGCAGCACGATCCGCGGCGCATTGAAAGGCATGACATTCGAGCTCGATGTCACGCCGAGGGGAATCATCAAGAGCGGAAAAGGGACGGAAGTCGACTGGGAGGAGGCCTTCCGGGAATACTTCGAGACCGCGCAGAGCCCCCCCGGGCTCCAGGATTTCATCGTGTCCATGGCGCGGCTCAATTTTTCGGAGCGGCAGATTCTTGCCGTTCTCGCCTTCCCTTTCAGGGCAATGCCCGAAAAGCCGGTCAGCGGGAGAGTGAAGTGGGAGGAGATCAGGAAAGTTCCGGTGTTCGGTATTCTTGCGGACACAAACATCGCCCAGACAATCATGGGATTTGAAAGCCTGGGAGAAAAAACCAGTCTCGTCATTCACACCGGCAGCGAGTGGATTGAGGGAAGCGCCTCCCTGAACGTTCCGGCCAAGGACATGCCCATGGTCATGGAAATAGCGATCACTGGGGGTGAGATGATCGGCGAGCTTCACTTCGATCCCGAGGGCGGGGTCATGCTCCAGGGAAAGGAAAAGTACGATCTTTATATCGAGACCAAAGCCGGGCTCCCCTCCCTCAAGGAAGGCGAGTCGCTCAGCGGCCCCACCGAGGGAATCAAATTGACCCTTCAGTACTCAACCGGGATCGAATTGATCGATTAGAAGCCATCTGATAAACCCGCCGGCTCCAACTCCCACGCTCGGGTAGGGGCGGCTGAAGCCGCCCATGATCACCCCCGTCGGGTAGGGGCGGCTTCAGCCGCCCATTTCACGGGAGCCAAAAGGCTCCCTTACCCGCGTTGGGGGACGGCTCACAGCCGGTGCACCTGCAGTGAAATGCCGGCCTGGCCGTTGTTCCCGTCGGGGCCGCTTCCCCCTGCGCCGCCGGAGCCCGGGGTGATGATGCTTGCGGTGTGGGCAAGATCGCATCCCCCGGCGCATAAAATGCCTATCGAAGGCCCGCCGCCGCCGCCGCCGCCGCTGCCTGCCTTAGCGCCATTGCCTCCGCTTCCCCCCGAGCCCCCCCTGCCGGAGCAATAGCTGCTGCCCGAGCTGTAGCATTTTCTCTCGCCGCCGCCGCCCCCGACATTGCCGGACCCTCCTTCCCCGCCCTCCCCGCCCCGGCCCCCGCTGCCCCGTCCCCGGCAACAATCGTGCAGCCCGTCACGGCGGC
>JBDRLK010000395.1:0-4184 GCA_043813155.1 Pseudomonadota bacterium
GTTCGCCCTCTTCGGACGAATATCAGGGGAACAGGTAGGTCCAGCACTGGGAAGCGCTGTCGCAGTCCGTGGCATCGCCCAGGCAGTCGAAGGCCTCTGAAGGCGGCGGGTTCACGGTTGCCTCCTCTTTATCTATTTTCGACGCAAGGAACTTGACGAGCTTCTCAGGCGTTGGTTTTTCTGTTCCGCCTTTTTTCTTTGGGAGCAGGCCGAGCTGCTCGATGGCCAGATCGAATGTCGTTTGGGTGAGGGAGCCGGCCAGGAGCTCGGCATCGCCGTCATCCAGGGCCTTGTTCAGGTCGGCGACGAGCTTTTCAGCCGCGGCCGTCATTTCAGCCTCTTTTTCCTCTCTTTCCGCCATGCCCTTGTCCAGGTTGGCCACACCCTGGGCGTACCAGGAGGAGAAGTCGAGCTTCGCAATGTTGTCCTCTACAACGAGCGAGACGTCGGATTTCAGGTAGAGCCAGCTTCCGGCCATGGCCCTCAGCTCGGCGGCCGATTCCTGCGGCTTCACATCGTTCAGATGAAACACGACCTTCTTGTCATTGAGCTCCCCGAGCACTTCGGCCGCGCCCGGCTCCTGCCCGGAGCCCGCGAAAATGGCTTCCTTGCGCTTCAGCTCGATCATGAGATCGATTGTTTTCTTGTTGACCGCCTGGGAAAGGAGATTTGGGTCCTCGTTCTCCACGGCTTCATTGAGCCTGGCCGCTGCATCGCGCATGGCTTCTTCGATTTTTTCGAGATGGGTCGCCATCTCCTCTCCGGGTGCAGCCTCGTCCGGCTCCGGGACGGACGGGGCCGGCTCCTGCGCGGGAGCGGCCGTTTCCGGGCCCGCGCCGCACGAGGCGAGGACCAGCGCAGCAACGGCCGTGACAACGTGTGCAAGCGGTAACTTTACCATGGTGTTCTGCCTTTCATTTTAGTGAACAGTATAAACAGTCCCGCGGTGCGATGGCAACCTTTCGCGGGATTCAGGGCGCGAGGCAGGGCTTCATGTCGCTTTTGATGTCCGTATCGACGGTCACGGCCTCCTCCCCGGCAGGGATGAGGACCCAGGCGGCCCAGTTGACAGGCAGGGGGGGCCCGGCGCAGTAGGACTGGCCGGTCACGGTGACGATGATCTTGTTGCCCTTTTTCCTGACGCCGTTGATGCCGAAGCTGTGGGTGTTGATCAGCTCTTCCACCGAGGCCCGCACGAGCCTGTGCTTTTTCCAGTTGATGCCCGATGTGCACGAGGGGAAGGCTGCTTTGAATTCCTCCTCGGACGTGATCGGAACCGGAAACCAGGGCGTGCCGGATTTTCCCGGCACGGCCTTGCCGCGGAAACCATTCTCAAAGGCCTGTTGGCAGCTCTCGTCCTTGTCCTTGCTCCTGTACAAGGCCCATTTGACCTTGGCCAGAACTGCATTCTCGTCCTCGATCCTGGCATTTTCCTTCTCCAGCCACGCGGAGCAGTCGAGCACGAACCCGCCTTCCTTGCCCGAAGGCGCGAGCAGCATGTATTGATCGAAGGGCTGCGCAGGCTGCTGGCCCGCCTTGGCCTTTGACGGCACGTGCGGATGAATGGCGAGCACCACGTTGCTGGAATAGGTGTCCAGGCTCTTGAGCTCGATCCTGTCTATTTTCGACGAAAGCAGCGCGGCGAGCTTTTCCGGCGTGGGCTCATCCTTCCCTCCCTGTTTCTTGGGGAGAAGGCCGAGGAGCTCGACGGCGAGCTCGAGCGTCCGGGGGGAAAGGGCGGCCGCCAGGAGCCCGGCATCGGCCTCGTCCAGGGCCTTGTTCAGGTCGGCCACGAGCTTCCCGGCCGCGGGCTTCATCACGGCCTCTTTTTCCTCTCTTTCCTTTATGACCTTGTCATAGTCCGCCACGGTCTTGCCGTACCACGTGGAGATGTCGAGCACGGTCCGGCCGTCCTCTTCAACAAAGACGATGTCCGCCTTGAGGTAGAGCCAGCTCCCCGCCCAGGCCCACAGAAGCGCGGTCTTCATGGTTGTGTTCAGGGTGGCGAGCGAAAAAACGACCTTCCAGCGATGGAGGTCCGCGATGACATCGGCCGCGACGGGCTCCTTCCCGATGCCCTTGTAAACAGCCTCCTTGCGCGCCCGCTCGATCATGAGCTCGAAGGTCTGCTTGCTGACCGCCTCGGCCAGGAGCTTCACGTCCTCCTGCTTCACGGCTTCATTGAGCCTTGCCACCGCGGCGCGCATGGATTCTTCGTTCTTCTCGAGTTGGGCTGCTTCCTCGTCCTGCGCAGTGTCGACGGGCTCCGGCGCGGGAGGGGCCGGCTCCTGCGCGGGCGGGGCCGTTTCCGGGCCCGCGGCGCACGACGCGAGCAGGACCAGCGCCGCGGCGGCCGGGACAATGCTAATTAAAGGGGATTTTTTCATGGCATTTTTTCCGGGTTTGACGCAGGAATGCTATCACATATTTAAATTCCTGGACACCTTTTTCAAGGGACGTTGACTTAGCCCGGGAAGGTTGGTTAAATCCATACCATGATGCAAGGAAAAAACCGCGAGTTGATCAAGCCGGAAGAAAGCCTGCTTCTTGTCATCGATCTGCAGGAAAAATTCGTGCCCGATCTGGTGCATGAAAGGAGGGTTGTTCAGTACGCGCAGGTGCTGCTCGAGGCGGCCGCGACGCTCAACATCCCGGTCGTGGTGTCGGAGCACCACCCCGAGGCCATCGGGCCGAGCGTGGAGGCGATTGCCGGGCTCCTGGAAGGCGCGAAGATCTTCAGGAAGGACATCTTCGGGTGTTTCGGCGACGAGGCGATAAAGAACGAGATCACGTCCGCGGCCGGCGTGAAGAACATCATCATCACGGGCTGCGAGACGCACATCTGCGTGATGCAGACGTCGCTGGCCGCGCTCGAGCTGGGCTACAACGTGCACGTGGCGGCCAATGCCGTGAGCTCGCGCACGGAGCTCGACTGGAAGCTGGGGCTGGAGCGCATCGGGAAGGCCGGCGGCGTGATCGCGAGCGCGGAGATGACGGTCTACGAGCTCCTGGGGCGCTCGGACACGGCCGCGTTCAAGCAGCTTCTTCCCGTGTTCAAGGACTGGAAAAAAAGGGAGCCGTAACGCAACCTGATTAATGGTACGTAGCTGCGCCCCCTCGGGGCGCCTGTAGCTGCGCCCCCTCGGGGCGCCTGTAGCTGCGCCCCCTCGGGGCGCCAGAGAAGCACGCCGAGGGCGTGCAGCACCAGCAGGGTTTAGAGAAAGGAGCCATGCCATGCTTTGGCCTTTTGAGCTTTTTACCCCGAAGCACAAGCAGGAGGTCACGGACCTTCTGCGCGAGCACGAGGGTGCGAAGATCCTGGCCGGGGGAACGGACCTGCTGTGCGACATGCGCGGCGGCGTTCACCGGCCGGCAGCAGTGATCGATATCAACAGGATCGACGAGCTGGGCGATATGTCGTTCAGCGCGGCCGGAGGCTTTATCGGCGCCTGCGCGGATCTTAACAGGATCATCGAAGACCGCAATATCGGGTGGGACTGCATCAGGCAGTCCGCCATGGGCATTGCCACCTGCCAGGTCCGCAACCGCGCCACCATGGTGGGGAACCTGTGCAATGCCTCGCCCGCGGCCGACTGCGCGCCGCCCCTGCTCGTTCTCGAGGCTTTGATCAGAATCCGCGAAGAGGACGGCATGGAGCGCGACCTTCCCCTTCAGGAATTCTTCACCGGAGTGAAGCGCAGCGTCCTCAAACCGGGCCAGTGGGCCGTGGGTGTGAAGATCCCGTCCCATCCCAGGACGATCCGAACGGCCTTCATGAAGAAGACGAGGATCAGGGGCCATGACCTTGCCATTGTCAACGCGGCCGGATGCTGCAATCCCGACGATAAAAAGCTGAGGATCGCCGTGGGAGCCTGCGCGCCGACACCGCTGCTTTTCAATTTCGACGAGCTGTACGCTGACGCGTCCAGCGTCGAGCCGCTCGTGAAAGAGGCTGAGCACCGTGTGCTTTCCCGCATCAGGCCCATATCCGACAACAGGGGCAGCGCCGGGTACAGGACCGACATGGCCAGGCTTTTCGTGCACAAGATCATAACCGCGATCCACGTGGAGGTTCACCCATGAGCGCGACGGACGCATATAAAAGAAAGATCAGCGTAAAAATCAACGAAAGGCGCTATACGCTCGAGGTCCCGGCCCGCATGACGCTCCTGGAGCTTCTCAAG
>JBDRLK010000396.1:0-6516 GCA_043813155.1 Pseudomonadota bacterium
CAATGGTCTTGCCGATATCGGGAATGTCGGAGATCTGGCGGCCCTCTTCGATCAACACCTCGATGTCGTCGTATTTGAGCTCGGTCGTACCGGAGGCAAATTTTTTCCTGGCCCATGCAACGATTCTCTTTCCGTAGAAAATCCCCACCATGCCCAGGCCGAACACGAAGGCGAGAATAATTCCGGGCATGACAGCGGGCAGGGTGAGGAATTCATTTATTTCGAGAACAAACATTAAAATCCCATTCTGTCAGAACTTAGGAGCCGCCCAAAAATTATTTCGACTTCTGGACGCCGATACCGGGCCCCGCCTTGCGGGCGCGCCTTGCGCGGGGCCCCGTCCAGCGGCGTTGCTGCACCCCATCCCTCCTCGGCGTAGTTCGACTACGCCTCCGTCGTGATGGGGACCGAAGCGCCTTGCTGGACGGGCGCCTCGACGCCCAGAAGAAGCTATTGCATATTTTGCCGGAATTCACCATGAGATGTCGAAAAAATTTTTGGGCGACTCCTTAACTGTACCCCATGATGAGCCCTTTTGAAAGAATTTCCCACCCGCTTACAGACACGAAGAGAAGCAGCTTGAAGGGGAGGCTGATGGTTGTGGGCGATATCATGTGCATGCCCAGTGAAAGCAGCGTGTTGGAGATGACGAGCTCGATGATCAGAAAGGGAAGGAAAATGAGAAACCCGATGAAGAATGCTTCCTGTAGCTCGGTGATGAGAAAAGCGGGAAGGAGAATCATGAAATCGCCCGGGGAAGGCTTTCCCCCTTTCCTTGCTCCGGCGGGTGTTTTGCGCTGTGCCAGTGTCATGAACAGCTCCACCGAAGAGGACGACGCGTTGCCTCGCAGAAAGTCCTTGATCGGCTCCTTGACCGCTTCCGCGGTTTCCAGGAGACTCGCGGCGCTGCTTTTCGACAGGAGATCTTCGTCGCTGGGCATGTCGAGAAGGGGCCGGGCTTTCTGCCGGCACTGCTCGATCGTCGGGGACATGACATAGAGCGTGATGATGATGGCGATGGCCGACGTGACGGAGGCGGGCGGCACCTGCTGCGCGCCGAGGGCGTTTCTGAGCACGTTCAGCACGATCGAGACTTTCACGTAACTCGTTGACGTCATGAGGATGAAGGGGACCAGCGAGAAGAGGGCCAGGGCAATGATCAGGGTTACGGGTTTTGCCGAAAAATCCGCCGCCTTGTCGCCTGCCGCTTCCGCGCCTGCTGCGCCCGCGGCATACAGGGCCGCTGAAAGAGACATCGCAATCAGGATTGCAGGCGAAGCTTTACTTCTTATCATTCCCAAATCTTTTTTGTGCAACGATGATGATCTTGACGGAGTCCTCTCCACAAAAAGCCCTGGGCGCCGCCCTGTGTCCCCCGACGGAATCAACCCTGAATCCCGCATTGTGAAGCATTCTGCCGAGCTCGTGAAGGGAGTAAAGCCTCATGGAGTAGAGATGTATTTTTTTCACGCCGTTTTCAAACAGCAGCGATCTCTTTG
This sequence comes from Pseudomonadota bacterium, assembly GCA_043813155.1. GTDB lineage: Bacteria > Myxococcota_A > Polyangia > DRWM01 > DRWM01 > JBDRLK01. The sequence goes on from JBDRLK010000396.1 coordinate 1,500, forward strand.
CCCTGAGCCGGCTCGTAATGAAGTTAAAGGACGTTTCTTCCATGCAGACCACGCCCTGGCCTTCGAACCAGAGCAGCCCCGGCTGCTGTTGGATAACAAAGTCCCTGTTGTCGACGTCGAGCAGGAACATCCCTCCCGGCTTGAGAGCCCTGTGGATGCCCATGATGACTTTATCGTTTTCCTCGTCTTCGAAATATCCGAAGCTCGATCCGACGCAGTAGATGGCGTCGAATACGCCCGTGAAATCGAGCTCGCGCATGTCCTTCTGAATGAAATTGATTTTACAGTCGCTTTCCTGGGCCGCTTCGCTGGCAATGGCCAGCATGGCAACGGACAGGTCGAGGCCGACCATCTGGTAGTCCTTTTTTGCAAGCCCGATGCAGTGCACACCTGTTCCGCAGCCCAGATCGAGAAGCATGGCGCCCGGCTTCACGCCAAGATTCTTTTCGATGAAGTTAATCTCCCTCCTCCTCTGAAGCTCCGTCAGCTCGGGCAGAACCCGAATGTAGTTCTCGTCAAAAATCTCCTCGAACCACTTCTTCTTCGGCTTGGGTATGGGCGCCGCGAAGGGAACGGCGTCCGGGGCCGAGACTCCCTTTCTCGCCGCGGCATCCCTGTGTTCCTCGTCCCTGGGGACCTCGTCATCGGGTATGGCGATAATCGAGGGCAGATGGCCCTCGATCGATTTCATGCTCAGCCCCTTGACCGCGTCGGGCGGAGGGGGGGGCTTCTTGGGCTCGGCTCCATTTGGCGGAGGCGGGGGGTCCTTCGAAGGTCTGTGGGCCGGCGGAGGGGGAGGGGGTATTGAAACCGATTGCGGTATGATATCGATTTCTTCAATAGCCTCCTCTGCCGCTTCCACCGCTTCCACCTCCTCTACCTCTTCTACCTCTTCTGCCGCCTCTTCGGTCTCCTGCGATTTATCCGCCTCCCCCGGCGCGGCGGCTGCCTTTTCCGCTTCCGCTTCCGCTTCGGCAGGAGGTTCGTCGATCTCCTCGATCTCCTGGATCTCTTCTATTTCACTTATCCTGTCGATCCGTCCCTCGCCTTCCTTCTCTTCCTCTTGGGCCGCTTTCCGCGGTTCCGACTCCCTGACCTGGATGTCCGCCTCCTCGAGCAGCTCGGGCTCTTCGGAATAACGGATCCGGTCCGTGGTTTCCTCTTCATCGATCCCGGTGCCGGGTTCCATCGCTTCTTCGGCCGTCTCCGCCGCATCCACCGGTGGGGGCGGCGGCGGCGGAAGCGTCGATACGGCAGACAGCCACGGCGGCGGCGGCGGCGGCGGCTTTGTGTCGGGCCTTATCGCCGGCGGTGGAGGAGGCTTTGAACCGCCCGTAATTATCGAATATTGCATTCCCGCCTCTTCCGTCAATGCCGGCGGAGGCGGCCTGGTGTCCGCAATCCTGGACGGCGGGGGAGGCGGCCTGGAAAATGATTGCGGGAAAGGGGGAGGAGGAGGAGGCACTGAGCTTGCCCTGGCCGCGGGCGCCCGTTCGGATTGCGTCTCGTTCGCGCGCGTTTCGGGTGAAGAAGGTCTTTCTTCTTCAACAGCCGCCGTCAGGTCCCATGCGGGTGGTTGCGCCGACGGTACACCATCCATGGCGGGCGGAGGCGGAGCGTAAGGCGCGTCGCGCTCAGCCACGGAAGGCTGGCCCATCGGCGGCGTCTTGTCCATGGAAAACGGTGGAGGAGTCGGCGGCGCATGACCGCCTCTCGGCGGCGGCGGCGGTCTCGTGTCGGGCTCGATCGGCGGCGGAGTCAGCGGCTCATGATCGGAAAATCCCGATCTGCGTTTGCCCACGACCTGGACGAAGCTCATGACAACGGGATCTTCTTTCAGCTCCCCGGAAAGCTCTTCGGTCTCATGATCCTCCGCGACCATGATAGACGGCCGCGATATTTCCTCTTCGTACCGCAGCGGTCGGAGCTTTTGCGCTGCGGGGGCGCTCTTTTCCCCGGCATCGTCCGATTCCTCGACGTCGATCGGGAGCTCCTCCACGTCCTCATCCTTCGCTCCCTGACTGCCGGATGCATCAGCAGGCTGCGGCTGCCCGGCTTCCGCCGGGTCGGCTTTCATGGCGTCCTCGGCCGTGACTTCTTCGACCTCAACGGAAAATTCGTCGCTGTCCCCGTTGCCGCTTTGCGTCCCCGCATTGCCGCCGTTTTTGTCTCTGTCGTCCAAATCAGCCATATTACGTTCCGGGCCCCCCCAGGGCAGGCGACTCGATCACGGAGCTTCCCATCTGGATCCTGCCCGCTTGAGCTGTTATCGCCATTTTTTCATCCTTGCTGCAGTAGCAAAGCACGAAAACCGATGAGCCCATATTAAAGATTCCGATTTCCTGTCCTTTTTCAACGGGAATGGGGGGGTCGATCATTTCAAATGTTCCCTTGTCCCCGGGCGAAAAGTCCTGCGTTCCGTTATAGGTCAGAAGGATGTTGCCCACGCCCAGCGCCCCGATCAGCACCATGAAGATGTGCACCTTGCCGTCGGGGCTCGACAGCTTGATGGTCACGCGCGAGTTCTTGATATGATAATCGGGATTCAGCTTCCGGCCGATCCCATTGACGGGAAACAGCGTGCCGGGGCTGAAGCTTCGCAGGGAGATGTTTCCCGACATGGGTGCGTGAATCCGGTGGTAGGAGCCGGGATCGAGATAGAAGGTCATGTACACGCCGGTCATGTCCTCGCATCGGAAGTCGTAATACGCCATTTTACCGAGAAGCTCTTCGAGCATGTAATAGCGGTTCTTGATCCTGAACGTGTTCGCCACCGGCGAGTCCGCGCTTCCCGCATCCAGGATGGTGCCGTCCACCGGGGACACGATCGTGTCGGTCCTGGAATTGACGATGCGCTGCCCGGTCCTGAGCTGCCTTGTGAAAAAGTCCTTGAAGCTGGAGTATTCGTGAAGCGGCTTGGGAAGATCGTCCATGTTCACATGGAACCAGCGGCTGTACAGCTTCAAAAACGGCGCGAGAACGGGCGACGGCACGTTCATGGAAGACAGCCTGCCCATGACGTATGAGTAAACACCCATGGATTTCAAAGCGTAATCTGAAAAATTGGGTAAAGTCATTAAATACAAACGATATCATATACTAATACACGAGAATGATCAAGGCAGCAGGATTATTTCAAAAAGGGGGACAGACCCCTTTTTATAGACATTGAACTCTAATTAAATGTATCAGTTGACTGCAATATGCAAAATGATTAAATACTACGGAAAAGAAAGGAGATCTTGTAGTGGCAAAAGGAGACAGAAGAAGAAGCCGGAAGATGCGCCAGAGGCAGGGCCGCAGTAAAAAGAAGGAGCGGGAAAAAAGGAAGAAGACGGGTTTCATAAGAGAGGAGCCTGAGAAGCCCTCCCCGTCCGAAGAAAGCGGCGAAGAGAGCGCCGAGCCTGCAGCGGAAGAAAGCGCTGCGGAAGAAAGCGCTGCCGGGGAAGAGAAGGCCGAAGAATCCGAATAAAGACAATGTTTCAACGCAGGGGAGCACCTCGGCGTGCTCACGCGGACGGACGTTGAGGTCCGCCCCTGCGTTGCACTCGATTGCGGGGTAACAGTCATCATGAGCAAAGACGATAAAGAGAAAAAAGAAAAGATAAAAGTCGTGGACAAGCGAAAGGTCGGCCGCGAAGAGTCCGATGCCGAAGACGACGCGCCGGAGCCGGAGGCGCCAGCGGAAAAAGCAGATGCCGCGCCGCCACAGGAAGCCGGCGATGGCTGCGCCTGCGACGGGTTCCCGGAGAAGATGGACTTTATCACGTTTATCATGTCCATGAGCCAGACCGCCCTGCTCAGCATGGGGTGCGGGCCCAACCCCGAGACCGGGGAGACATGCTGCGATCTTCGGTCCTCGAAATACTCGATCGACATTCTCGAAGTCATCCAGGAAAAGACAAAAGGCAATCTGACCGGCGAAGAGGAAAGGCTGCTCGACAGGATCCTGACCGAGCTTCGCCTCATGTGGGTTCACAAAAGCAAGCAGGCGAATAAAAGCTGAAAAATGCGCGCAAGGCCAAGAAAAGCCGGGGCATTCCTTTCCTGCTTCCTTCTATGCGGGATCTTCATGCTCCTTCTTGCCGGCAAGTGCGACGGCGGCAACGACGCGCCCCACCTCCCGCCAATCTCCGACAAGGATGCCGAGCCCGGTCCCAAGCCCGTGCCGCCCATCACGAGACCGGACTCGTTCGCCGGGATCATCAAGAAAGTCAAGGACATCGTTGTTACCATCAAGCCGAAGCAGATCGTCACCGAGCAACCCGAGCACGGCTTCCCGTTCGGTTTTTACAGCCCCTATGATTACCCCTCCAGGAAAAAGGTGCTGACCGGCCTTGGAAGCGGGTTCGTCATCGACAAGACCGGGCTCGTGGTCACGAACAACCACGTCATCAAGGGGGCCTCGGAGGTTATCGTGCAGCTCCAGGACGGCAGGGAGTTCCCGGCCGGGCTCGTGGGCAAGGACGACAGGCTCGATATCGCCGTTCTGCAGATACCCGAGCCCGTGTCCCATGCCGCTGTCCTGGGCGATTCGGACGAGCTCGAGGTGGGGGACTGGGTGATCGCCATCGGCAACCCCATGGGGCTTGCCAATACGGTTACGGCCGGGATCGTCAGCGCCAGGGGGCGCAGCTCCTGGGACCTTCTGGGGGAAATCCCGGGCTACGCGGACTTCCTGCAGACCGATGCTTCCATCAACCCGGGAAACTCCGGCGGCCCGCTCGTGAACCTGGGCAGCGAGGTCGTGGGCGTGAACTCCGCCAAGATGAAGGAGGGGCAGGGCATCGGGTTCGCCATTCCCATCAACATGGTCAAGCAGATACTGCCGCAGCTCATCAAGAAGGGGCATATCACGAGGGCATGGATGGGGATTTACATCGCTCCCGTGGATGCGGAAATAGCAAAGAAGCTGAAGATGTCCGTTCCCAGGGGAGCGCTGATCGCCGAGGTAATCGAAGACGGGCCGGCCCAGGAGGCCGGGTTCGAGAACGCCGATGTGGTGCTGGAGTTCGGG
>JBDRLK010000397.1:0-2581 GCA_043813155.1 Pseudomonadota bacterium
AGGAGCGTGCCCGTGAATTGGCGGCACGACCCCTACGGGATTGCAGTGGAAGCCGATGAGGTCGATGGAACCTGTGCCTTGTTCGTGGTCAACGAGGACGAGATCCTTTGGTGGCATGAGGAGACGGGTCCTGTCCGCATGGTGCTCGAAAAAATGGTGCGCGAGAAATAATTAAAGCAATGAAAGAAAGGAGGTGTATTCATGGCAGGGAAATTTGAAACATGGATAGTGACCGTACCGCCCGAGCAGGTGAATGCGGTGGTCAGCGAGTATGGAACGTTCTACTGGGAGCTGATCGGCACCGACACGGTCGATTCCACCGACACAAGCTCGCATCTGGAAACCAGGGGTGGGAAGCTTTACTCGGTGAGAACCTCTAACAGGACGGCCTACACGAAGATCAGCTTCCGGCGAACTCTCGACCTTCCTGAGATACGGAAGATCAAGGATATCGAACAGAAATACTTTGGCCTGAAGGCCTCCATCATGCAGCTCCTGTCAATGCAACATGGCTCCACGCTGCCGTCGGATAGTGAGCCCCCCATCGGCATCGGGTGGGCTATTCCGCCCATTTTATTTGGAGGGGCTGGCATTGCGTGCAGCGCGGGATGCGGGGACATCGGGCCTGTCCCGGCAATTATCGGAATACTGATAGGCGGCATATGGGGAGCTGTAAGCTTCCTGCGCCGCAAGGCAGTTGTGACATTCTGGAGTCAGAACAAGACGGAATATGACCGCATGGTAAGCGAACTAAACACTCTCATCCCTGCAAACCGCAAGGTGCTTAACGTGGAGTGATCGCAGCGATCATGAAAGGAGTCCCCATGAGGCAGCCTGAAAGAAAAAACCATCCTGAATCACGGGCAGCGGTCGTCGTGCTGACGGCCTTTGTTGTCCTGATCGCATCCGGTGCAGCGCAGGGGCAGACGACCGCCAAGGACCCGTTCGGCGAGGATACTGCATCCGAAGAGGCCGCGCACGGTACGGTGGATGCCGGAGATGTTGTGGAAAAGATCAAGGAGCTGTCCGGATGCCCGCCCCTGTCGCAGAAGCTGTGCGGGAAGGCGAACGTATCGCTGCTTTTGATGTGCGGGGGTTACGTGATCGTTTGCCTCTTCCTTGGCCTGCTCGCCTACTTCCTGTGGTCGAAACGCGGTACGGGCAGCGCGGGCCTGCGGTTCCTCGTGCCCATGCTTGTTTTTTCCGCGGCCGCGGGCACGCTCGTGGGCCTGGACCCGCTGAGGCCGCAGAACCTCGCCTGCTGCCTCGCGGACGGGACGTTCAGGACCGTGCTATTCCTGGGAGACTCGGCGCCCGCGCGCGCGCTGGTCCTCGGCGTGCTTCCCCTGGCCGTTCTTTTTGTCATCATCGTAATCACAGCCAACGCCCTTCACAGGCGGCGGGCGGGAGGAGGATAAAATGAAGGTTCTCATTGCGGTCGGAGGCTCCGGCCAGCACGCAGCGCTCGCGGTGATGAGGATGGCGCGGCTGGGCGCCCTTCCCGAAGAAAGCATCAAGCTCATCGTCCTTGACGCGGACAGCGCCCAGCCGCTCTCGCAGGCCCTGCTCCGGCCGTGGGAAGGGGTCGAAGGAGCGGGGACCCACCCTCTCGGGCTGGAGGCCATCCATGCGCCCTTTGACAGGGCGGCAAGCGACGACGCCACGTTCGGGAGCATCTTCATGGATGCGAGCCACCCGAGGGAGCGGGAGCTCTTCGAGATGCTCTTCGACCCGGTCGAGGAGAAGATCAAGATCGGCCTGGGAATGTACGGGACGCCCTGCGTGGGATCGGCCGTATTCGCGGACGGGGCCGAGAACGCGGCCGTAAAAAGCCTGCTTGCGGGGCTAGGCGGCGCGGACGAGGTTTTTTTCACGGGATCGGTCGTCGGCGGCACCGGCGCCGGGATACTCCACAAGCTCGTGGCCAGGGTGCGCAAGGACTTCAAGGGCGAGGCCTTCGGCATCTTTTTCCTGCCCTGGTTCTCTATCCCGTCGGCCGGCGGCGAGGGCGCGGTGACGCCCGCGGTCATCAACCGCAACCTCGAGCACGGCCTCTCCTACTTCTTCGATCACACGGTGCCGCACCTGAGCGCGTCGGTGTTAATCGGCCAGCCGGCCGTCAAGACCCCGGTCGTGAAAGACCTGCACCTGAGGCACGGCGACATGTCGGAGCATCCCCACTTCGTCCACCTCGCGGCAGCGCGCTGCATGATGGACCTGCCGGGCGCCCATACAGCGAACACGGCCGTGAAGGCGTACGGCTTCGGCCACAGCGAAACAGACGATGGCTGGCTCCTGAAGAGGAAGTGGGACGGCGGGCATACCCTGAGAATACGCATCGATTGCGCGGTAGTGGAGTGCGCCCTGCTCGACCACCTGCTGGAGCACGCCGATTCGATACGGAAAACCGTGAAAGGCGGCATGCTGTCATTTGCGAAACCAACGTCAATCACCGAGGCTCTTTACGCCAGCATCGTCCAGAACGCGAAAGCCTCGAAGACGCCCACAGTGGACTTTGCCGGCGACGTGATCGCGGAGTTCGGCCGGATACGATCGAGCCTGGATTTCTGTCTTCGGTGGC
>JBDRLK010000398.1:0-12085 GCA_043813155.1 Pseudomonadota bacterium
CCATCAGCATATCGATCCGGCGTCCTCGTCGGATCGATGTTTCACGTGAAACATGAGGGCTGGCCATCCGCCCGCCCTCATGTTTCGCCCCGCCACCACAACCGCCGCCGCCTGTTGAACTAAACCGCAACCTCCTCCACCGGCTGGTTCCGCCGCCCCGACCTCCACATCCCCTGGCCTTTGGCTTCCACCGCCGCCTCCCCGAAGACATGGTGAGGTGGAGGAGGAAAAGCCAAGGGAGGCTGTTGTGGAGGTGTTGGAACCAAAAGCCAGCCGGAGGGGGCGGCTGTTGTTGTGGGGCCAGCAGGCGGCGGTCGAGGAGGATGCGGGCCTATTTCCCCGTCCCCCGGCCCGTGAAGCAGAAATGACGCGTGTTCTGGTCTTGCGAGGTGATTTCAAAAGACAGGGAATCGCCCGGCTCGAGGCTTCCGGGAAGCGCGATCTTCTGGCTGAAGAAGCCCGGCTTGTTTTCGAACGCGAGCTCGCCCAGGACCTGCGGGGTGTCCCCCGCCCCGTCGCCCTCGAGAGTGACCTTGACGTTAACGGGCGTGCCGTGGGGGTAACCAACGCCCATGTCGTCGATTCCACCGGCGACATAGAAGGACGCGGTTGCCGTGGGAATCTTGAAGTCGATCGCAAGGGTGCTGTTGTTGGCGGGATGGGCGAAGATGCATTGCTGGACGACCCCGGCGAAGGGGATTTGAAGAATCCTGACATCCTCCCAGTCCTCGCCGCCGCACGAGAAGCCGCCTGCCTTGACAGGACAGCTTGTTGAGCGGTCCTTTGTTTTCCTCGCCACCCTGGCGGACTGGAAGAACTGCATGAGGTCCCACTGGTTGCCGTGGATCATGGCGGGCAGGATAATGGATATCATGGACCGCCCCACGGGGATTGTAATGAGATTGCCCAGGATCTCCACGGGAGGGGTGCCGGAGGACAGCAGCAGCACGCGGCCCTTGAAGCTCTTGCGCTCGATGCGCTCCGTCTTTCCCTGCGCCGTCATCGTGATGTCCAGCGAGGCCGGGAAAAAATTCACGGCGGCGGATTCAATGGCATACAGGTGCCGCGTCTTTACCGCGCCGGGGTCAAGGTGGTGATCGCCCGAGACAAGGATGATGTCGTCGGGACGGGCCGCGGCGGCGAGGACCTCTTCGAAGATATCACCGCTGCTTTTTCGCAGGAACGCAAACCACAGGCACGCGGCGAGCGCAAGAGCCGGGAGCAGGAGCTGTTTCCAGCAGCGGGAGGTGAGAGAGACGTTCAAGGCAGGATCGTTGGCTTAGTCTTCCTGGAGCTCTTTGTACATGGCGGCCGAGGCGGGGTCCCTGCCGATGTCAAAAATGATCTGCTCGTATTTGTCCAGGTCCCACTCGGCTTCCTCGAGGAGCCCGATGAACGCTTTTTTCTTATCTTTTTCTTTCTTGTCGGTATGCAGCACGAGAAAGATTTTTGCCGCTAACTCGATGTCTTCCTTGGCTACCAGGGTTTCCACGCCCTCTTCTTCCTCTTTCTCTTCTTCCTTGGCCTCTTCCTCTTTAGCCTCCTCCACCTTCTCTTCCACCTTGGCCTCGACCTCTTTTTCCTCGGTGGCCTTCTCTTCCGGCGGCGGCGCTTCCTCGCCCTTCTGGAAGAACTTGCAGCCGGAGGCAAAGATAAAGGCGGCGGCTACGAAGAACAAAAGAATATTTCTTTTCATGATTTCCTCCATCGAATAAATACGTTACTGGCTCTTTTTTTTATTAACCTGTTTTTTGTGGATGTTCTGCTGCTGCGGCAGGACGCCCAAGGGGGCCTTATTTCTTGATACTCTTGCCGCCCAGCTTCTTGCCCTTGTACGCGCCCGTGGGCGTGGAGACATGGTCGGCTTCTTTTTCCAGCTTCTTCGGCGGCGGCTTCTTGACGCTGACGGGAGCTATGGGCGGCGGCACGGGCTGCCCCTTGGGAATGGCCTTGCCCTTGGGATGGACCCTCTTCTTCTTCTTTGTCTTGCCGACAATGCACTTCACGAGAGCCTCGTCCTTGTACCCCTTGTCGACGCATTCGCGGATCAGGTCGCCGAGCCCCTCGTCGCTGTAGCCCTCCTCGGCCCACGCCTTGAAGTGGTCCGCGATCTTCAGTGACGGCTTGCCCTTGATGTAAACCGTTTTCATTGCGCCGTAGCCGGTGTGAATCTCCGACTCCGTGCTTCCCGACTCCCTGGCGTCGTCGAGCGAATTGGGAACCTCGCTCAGCGCCGTGACATCCTCGATGTCCACTTCGATCTCGACTTTGACCTTGACCTTTTTTCCCTGCGCATTGGCCAGAAAAGGAACCATCAGGATTGCAAAGGTAAGCAGTGCTGCTAGGCGTTTCATGTTTGTCCTCCTTGTTTCCGGGCCCGGAGAAAAATCCCGAACCCTGATTGAGAGCCTATCCGAAAGCCTGGTCCGTCGCGAGGTGCGCGAGGCGCCGCCGTGGCAAGGAGCGGGGTCCCCGGTGCGACGCAGGCGTAGCCGAAGCTACATCGAGGAGCAACGGGGTGCAGCAACGCCGCCACGGTGGATGGATCGCGCGCCGCAGCAGGATCAGGTTTTCGGATAGGCTCCAAAGTTAATACTTACACCATATTGACCATGGAATTCAACGGATAATTCAAAAAAACATTTTTTTGCGAAAACCGGGAACAGCATTGTTTCCGTCCCACCCGACGAGCCTGTCCCTGTTTTCCTCCTTTGACCCAGGGAGAGAAGCTTTCCTTTGCTGCCGGGGGCCTTTAAATGATAAGCATGGAATCGCCATAGGAATAGAACCTGTAGCCCCGGTCCAGCGCGACCCTGTAGGCTGCGCGGATCTCTTCGATGCCGGCCAGGGCCATGACGAGGGCCAGGGGCGTTGAAGCCGGCAGGTGAAAATTCGTGATCATGGCGCCGGTCACGAGGAAAGAAAACCCCGGGGTAATGAACAGGTCGGTCGAGCCGGACCAGGGAACAACGGCGCCCTTCTCGCGCACGAGCCCCTCGAGGGTCCTGACGCAGCTGGTGCCCACGGGGATGATGGTTTTTCCCGATTCCATGGCGGCGTTGATGCTTCCGGCCGCCTCATCGCTCACCGTGAACGACTCGCGGTGCATGGCATGGGACCGCAGCAGCTTCGTCCTGATGGGATTAAACGTCCCTTCGCCGATGTTCAGGGTAATGGTCGCCATGCCGAAGCCGGCGGCGCGCAGGTCATCGAGGGTTCGCTGCGTAAAGTGAAGGCCGGCCGTATGCGCCGCAATGGAGCCCGGGGCGCTTGCATAGACGGTCTGGTACCTGGACAGGTCCTCGCGGTCGGGCGGACGGCGCAGGTAAGGCGGGATGGGCATGGCCGCGCAGGACGAGAAAAGGGACTCGATGTCCCGCCCGTCCCCGTCGGCCCACAGCCTGACGACATAGGCGCTCCCTGCGGTTTTCTCGAGGACCTCTCCCTGCAGGGCCCCGCGGGAGAACAGGGTTCCCTTCCGGCCTCCCCTTCCGCTTCCCCTGATGAGCGCTTCGGCCGTGCCCCTGCCGCGGTCCTTGCTGAGCCAGCGCAGAACAAGAAGGTCCAGCTTGCCGCCGCTGCTCTTTCTTGCAACGAGCCGGCAGGCGGTGACCTGCGTGTTGTTCAGAACCAGGAGAGAATTTTTCGGCAGCAGCTCCGGCAGCTCCCTGAAGCCGTGATGGCTCGTGCCGCCGTCGCCGCGCCTGTAGACGAGGAGCCTGGACGCGTCCCTCTCGGCCGGCGGCCTGCGGGCGATCCTGCCGCACGGGATCTCGAACCCGAGCGCTATCGCGCTTGATTCCAGGTTACTTTGATTCGGCCGATTCACCGCTGTCCGCCTCGTTCCCGGCCCCGGGGCTCTGACTCAGAATCTCGCCGGCCAGCTTCGGGTTGAGCTTGAGGGCCATTTCAAAACACACCCTGGCCTCGGCGTGGTTTCCGAGCGTCCGGTACGCGAACCCGAGGTTGAGCCACGCAAGGTCGGACTGCGGGTCAAGCTGGAGGGCCGCAAGAAAGGCGTTGACCGACTGCTCCCACAAGCCGTCCGCCGCCATGGCCATGGCCAGGTGCCTCCAGCCCTCGCTGTCCAGCGGGTCGAGCGTGACCGCCCTTAAAAACCACGTGCGGGCCCGGTCGTGCTGCTTGAGAGAAAAGGCCGCAAGCCCGGCATTGAAGCACGGCTCCTCCCATAATGGATCGAGCTTCGAGGCCAGGGCAAAGAGCTCTTCGGCCCGCTGAAACTGGCCCATGCTGCTGCGGGCAAGGCCCATGAGGTTCTGAATCCTCGGATCGCCCCGGCTGAGCAGGTCGGCCCGCTGAAAGGCGTCGAGGGCAAGGGCCGCCTCCCGGCGCATCATCTGGACCTTGCCCAGCGCGATCCAGGTGGAAAAATGCCCGGGGTCTTCCTCCCTGCTGCGCATGAGAAGCAGCAGCGCTTCGCGGTGCCTGCCGCCATGGGCCAGCAGCAGGGCGAGGTTGTTCATGGCAGGCACGGCATCGGGTTGGATCCGCAGGACATCCAGGTACAGGGCCATGGCTTTTTTTCTGTTTCCGGCATGCTCATGCGACAAGGCCAGCTCGAAAAGACGGGCCGGGTTGCCCGGGAAGTTTTTGACCGCGGCGGACGCCGCGGCCGCGGCTTCCTCCGCGCGGCCGAGGCCCCTGAGGCTCTGCACGGCAGCCAGGAGCGATTTCAGGTCCGACCCGTAGCGATCGGCCAGGGACCTGTAATAGAGGTGGGCCTTCTTTTTTTCCTCAGCAAACTGAAGCAGCATCCTCGACTCCGGCTTCTTTTCCAGGGCGCCGTCGATGTCGCCCCTGAGCAGGTGGCCGACGGCGAGGTAGCGCAGGGGCAGGCTGTCCTGGAAGCGCGCCGCGATGGAGCCGTCGGGGCCGCCCTTGACGGGCAGGTTTTTTTTCATCAGCACCTGGGTCAGAAGGGAGGGGTGGAGCCTGCGCGCCTTCGACCACTGCGTCACAAAGGGGATCACGGGCCTGGCGTCGGTCATGACGGGAAGGCCCTCGGTCCACTGCCTGAGCGGGGCGCCCGAAGCGATGAAGCAGTCCATGATATCCCCGGGCGTGTCGATAAGCCAGGCGCCGAGGCTTGCTTTCACCTTCGGCCGCTCCAGGGTTTCAGCCACGCGGTCGAGGTCGACGGGAATGGCGCCGGCAGGGGAGCCCACCATGAGGCTGTAGCCGGAAAAGCCGCGCGCGTCGAAGCCCGCGTTGACCCACAGCTGCGCCTCGGGAAAGACGGACAGGAAGGTGGCCAGGATGATCTTGTACTCGTTGACGCTCATGCCGTGGAGCGGGACCCATTGCACGACGATGCCGTCGTCGGCCAGCCTGCTTCGCACGCTGGAGTGGAACTCCTTTGTGTACAGCAGCCATGAATCGATGCTGCGAGGGTGGGTGGAGTCGATAATCATCACGTCGTATTTTTCCGGGGCCGTGAGAAGGTAAAATCTTCCGTCCTCGATGACCACATCGAGCTTGCCGCCGGCCAGGACGCCGAGGTTCAGGTCCTTGAAAAAGTCGGAGGCCTTGAAAACGTCCCGCTCCAGGTCCACGGCCCTGATGCTCTGCGGGTCGTGCGTGGACGCGGCGCCTGACGTGATGCCGCCGCCGAAGGAAATGATCAGCACGCTGCGGGGGTCGGGATGCAGCAGCATGCCCAGGTGACCGAGGAGCGAGAAAGACTGGTCGTGGACGAATCGCGTGGTCACCTCGTTTACGCCGTTGATCAGAAGCTGCCGCTCGCCGTCGATCGCGTCCCTGGTCACACCCACGGTGGAGGTCCTCCCCTCGCGGTAAAAGAGGGTCGACAGGTTGGGGCCTCCCGCCGTGCGCAGGAAAAGCCTGCGCGGCAGGTCGCCGGACACGACCAGGACGGCCGCGGCAACGAGCGCGGCGCCGACGGCCGCGCCCATGCGAAGCGCTCGCAGCTTCCCCTTTTTGCCCGCGGCCAGCAGCGCCAGGCCGCAAAGGGCCGCGACGACGGAAAGCACAAGAACGGTGGAATGGATGCCCAGGCGTCCGAGCGCAACGAGCGAGATAGCGGCCGTTCCGAGGATGGCGCCCGCGTTGTTAGCCAGGAGGAACCGTCCCAGGGGCAGGGAGACGCCCTGAGCCTCCCTTTGGAGCAGGCCGCACAGCACGGGCAGGATCGCGCCGGCCAGGAAAGCGGGCAGCCCGATCATCAGGGAGGCGACGAGGATCTGCTGAAGGATTCCGCCGACCATGGACGAGGAGAGGGAAGGGACGCCGACGAGGCCGAAGGGGTCCGGAGGGGAGCTGACCATGAACAGCTGTCCGCCGACGAGGAAAAGGGGCATGGCCAGGGCAAGGAGCACAAAGAGGGCCGCCCCGATGGCCGTGGACTTGTCCGGCTTCCACCGCAGCAGCAGGTTGCCGGCCCCGCTGCCCAGAGCCAGGCCCGCGAGGACGACGAGCAGCATGGCGCTCATGCCGTACGTGTCGTGGCCGAAGGACATGACAAGCACCCTGCGCCACACGATCTCCATGGCAAGCAGAACAAAGCCGGCCGCGGCGGACGCCGAGAGAAGCAGGGCAAAGGCGCGCCTGCGTTCCGGGGTCTCAAGCGCCCGCTTTTGCGCCTCCTCGAGCCCCCGGGGCCTTTTTCCGGCCGGCTTTCGCCCCCCTCCCAGGTGGAAGGACAGGACGGCTGCGCAAGCCAGCAGGGCCGCCAGGATGTTGAGGATGGAGCCGGCCCGGCAGCTGCCGGCAAGCCCCAGCCCGGGCAGCAGCACATACCCGGCGGCCAGGACCCCCATACAGGCTCCGGACGTTGTCGCGGCGAGGAGGGCCGCGCTTCGCCGCCTGAAAAGGGCCGTTTCCTCGCCTTCCCTCCCGGGCCCGACAAGAAGCGTGAGCCCCTTGACCAGAAGGGGCGAGACCGTGCCCATGAGGGCCGCGGGAAGGATCACGAGCAGCGTTGAAAACACGAGGCGAAGAAGCCACACGCCGGCCCCGGTTTTTCCGCTCAGCAGGGCTGTCCACAATCCCGGCAGGTGGTCCGAGATCAGGGTAAAAACGGCCGCACCGTACAGCGCGATGAGCAGCTGGGCGGCCATGAACCACGCCAGGGGCCGCTCAATTTTTCCCTCGAGCCTGCCGAGGCCGTATGCACCGAAGCCGAACCCGGCCATGAAGGCCATGAGGATGACGGCGGCGCTGTCGGCGCTGTTGCCCGCCGCGGGGACAAAGAGCCTGGTCCAGGAAATTTCATGAACCATGCATGCGGCGCCGCCGAGAAAGGCCGCGCCGTACATGAGTCCGCCGCGAAAGAGGCCGGCCGGCGCACCGGTTTTCCGACGGGATGTCATTTAATATCTTGTTTACTGATATTTGACAGGATTAACAAGCAGGATGTCTCAAAGAGATGGGGGTCGGAGCTTGAATCTTGAATTTTTCTGGGTTTTCCCATGAAAATTTTTTATGGTGCGAAGAATGAAAAGTTCGCCATGAAAAATTTTCATAGAAAG
Organism: Pseudomonadota bacterium; assembly: GCA_043813155.1. Classification (GTDB taxonomy): domain Bacteria; phylum Myxococcota_A; class Polyangia; order DRWM01; family DRWM01; genus JBDRLK01. Next base: position 7,509 of record JBDRLK010000398.1, read on the forward strand.
AATGGATGAAATTCAAGATTCAAGCTCCGACCCCCTCTATTTCCCGGCAAGGCCGCTCGTGCAGCGGGCGCTGAGGGTGTAGACCTGGTTGAAGTACTCCAGGTTGAAATTCCTGTTCAGGGTCGTGTCGTGGGAGACGGAGACATAGAACTCCGTGAGCCCGGCCTTGGAGGCGACGGTCAGCGCGGGAGACGAGCCGGACGCGGTCATGAGCAAGCCCCCGTCGGCATCGTATGCCCGCAGCACGAGAGGCAGGTCTTCGATGCCCGACACCGCGGCGCCGGCGCCGCCGGGCGAGACGCACCGGACATGGAAATAATCCTCGTCGCCGGCGCCCTGTATGACGCCCTGCCTGTCGCCGGCCGAGGACATGGGCGTGGAGAGGAACAGGGCGTTGTTGGGCTCGATCTCACGGCCCCTGTCCGGATGGATCGCGGCCTTGATGGAATAGGCGTCGGAAATATTCTCCGTGGGCCGCATGCCCAGGGCATGCAGGTCCTCCCTGACGAGGATGTAGTACGTGGCGGGATCCACGGCCAGGTTCGTGACCATCTCGTCCTCGCCCCTGCCGCCGGCCTTGCCCGACGAAACGGCTTTTTCCCTGCCCTTCTTGAACACCTGGATCATGATATCCATGTTCGGAACGCCGTCTACGTGCACGTCGAGAACCTGGTTGCGGCCGAGCACGTCGAACCTGTACCAGTCATGGTCCGATTCCGTGTCGGACAGGCGCTTGCCGATAAAGCCCGACCGCGCGGTCTCCCGGGGAAGGCGGTCCGCTTCCGACGGCATGTCGTTGGGCTCCACTTCCATGAGAGAATCCCCGGCAGGGAGACCGTGGATGTTCCTGAACAGCAGCAGCGCCCCGGCGGCCAGGAGCCCGAAGAGGATGACGGGGGCGAAGATAGTGGCCATCCTTCGCACGCGCAGCATTTTCTCGTAACGCTCGAAGTCCTCGCGCAGGTCGCCGGCCGAGGTTATGGCCGCCGGCGTGGTCGCGTCCTCGGCCGCGGGCAGGCGGTCGCCCGAGGCGCCGGAAGAGGGAAACTCCCCCGAGGCGAGCTCGGCCACAACGGCCAGCGAGTCGTCCTTGAGCTCCGCGGCGTCGCTGTAGCGCTGCTGCCTGTCCTTGGCCATGCAGCGCGAAATGATGCCCCACACCTTTTTCTTTTCCTCGGCCCCGGTCTTCTCGTCCACGTCGAGCTCGGGCAGGGCGTGGGTCAGGTGCTTGGCCATGACGGCCAGCGGCGTCGGGGCCATGAAGGGGGGGTGGCCGCAGACCATGGTGTAGAGAAGGGCGCCGAGCGAGTAAATGTCCGAGCGATGATCGATATCCTCGCCCTTGATCTGCTCGGGCGCCATGTAGTAGGGCGTTCCGAGCACCACGCCGTGGGCGGTCTCGTCGGGGGCGCCGAGGCCGACCCTGATCTTGGCCAGGCCGAAGTCGAGGACCTTGATGAAATCCTCCACGCCTTTTTTCTTGACGCGGAAGATATTTTCGGGCTTCAGGTCCCTGTGGATGATGCCCTTCTCGTGGGCCTCGGACAGGGAGTCGCAGGTCTGCACCATCATCATGAGCGACTTCATCACGCCCAGCTTCTTCTCTTTCCTGATCACCGAGGCCAGGTCCATGCCGTCGAGGTATTCCATGACGAGGTAAATGAGCCCCTGGGACTGGCCGTAGTCGAAGATCGTTACGGTGTGCATGTTGTTGAGCCTGCTCGCGGCGTCGGCCTCCCGCTTGAATCTCTTGATCAGGTCCTTCTGCGTCGCCAGCTCGCCGCTGAGCAGCTTCAGGGCGAGGGTCTTTCCCATGTGGATGTGCTCGCCCTTGTACACCACGCCCATGCCGCCCCTTCCGATGAGCGACTTGATCCTGTAGCGGTCGGCCAGGACCCTCCCGAGCAGGGGATCGGAAGACGCAATGATCCTGCCGTCGGAGACTTCGAGGCTGGAGCCGCACTTGTGGCAGAAGTTCGCGCCTTCAAAAACCTCTAAACTGCACCTGAAGCATTTGGCCATTTTTGTCCCGTACCTTTACAACACCATATCTTTCAGGATAAATAATTTTTAAAAATCTGCAAATGTTTGTTGATAAAAAAGTCATTAATATTTCATTGCAGGCAAGAATGAGGGGGCCGGGCCGTGAATCGTGAATTTATTAACACGGGGGAACAGGGCATGGGCAGATCGAAAGCTCACGATTCACGGCCCGGCCCCTGCCTTTTGCCGGGAGGCGGACAATGATAGGCAACATACACTGGCTGGGCCATGCGAGCTTCAGGATAGACGGCGCATCGGCGGTCGTCTACATCGACCCCTGGAAGCTCGACAGCCCGGCAAAGGCGGACCTCGTCCTGGTCACGCACGAGCACTTTGATCACTGCAGCATGCAAGACATTGCCGCCGTGGTGAAGGAAGGCACCGTTGTCGTCGGCTCGCCGTCGGCGGCCGGCAGCCTCGAGGGCTGCGTGCCCGCGGACAGGCTGAAGATCGTTTCCCCGGGAGAGGAGATCGAGGCCGGGGGCGTCGGGGTCAGGGCCGTTTTCGCCTATAACACGGACCCCGGGCGCCAGGGTTTTCACCCCCTCGACAAGAACAAGCCGCGCGTCGGGTTTGTCGTCACCGTCGACGGCGCGACGATCTACCACACGGGAGACACGGATTTCGTTCCCGGCATGGAGGGCCTCGCGCCCGACATTCTTCTGATTCCCGTGGGCGGCACCTACACCATGGACGCGGCGCAGGCCGCGGACGCGGCAAAGAAGATCCGGCCCGGGCTCGCCGTGCCCATGCACTGGGGCGACATCGTGGGCGCCAGGGAAGACGCAGACAACTTCGCACGCCTCTGGGGCGGCGAGGTGAAGATCATGGAGCAGGAATGAGTTTCTTTAAAAAACTTCTGGGAAAGGACGTGGACGCGCTTCTCAAGGAGGCCGGCGAAAAGGAGAAGGGCGGCGATATCGGAAGCGCGCTTCTGGACTACGAGAGGGCGCTCGAGCAGATGGAGGAGAGCGGCGCCAGGCCGCACGAGGCCGACCGGCTTCGGGGCCGCGTTGCCGGGCTCAGGGACGGGCTGGCCGACAGGTACGTCGACGAGGCCGCCGCGCAGGCGGCGGAGGGGGACATGGACGGGGCCCTCGAGAGTCTGCGCCTGGCGCTGGACGTGAGCGGTTCCGAGGAAAAGCGCAGCGAGATCGACGTGAAGGTGGAGGGCGTGCAGCGCAGGATGGCCGAGGACCAGATCAGCGCGCCGGCAAAAGAGATGACCGAGGACGAGGTGTACCAGGCGCTGAGCGGGTCCTGGAGCGAGCACCAGCTCGACGAGCTCGACGAGTACGGCGAGACGTTCAGGCAGGCCTTCCTGGCGTTCCACGCCGGCAGGTTCGACGAAGCCATTGCCGCGTACGGGGCGCTGCTCGAAAAGGCGGGGGACGACGCGCTGTACCTGCGGCTCGAGCTCGCCAGGGCGCTGCACCTCAAGGCGCACACGCTCGTCGAGAAAGGCGGGGACGAGGGCAGGGAGCAGGCCGCGAAGCCGCGCGAGGAGGCCCTCGGGGTCCTCGAGGCGTTTCGAAGGATGCTTCCGAAACGCAGGACGCCCGAGGTCAGGGCCCAGGCCTGGAGCCTCACGGCCCAGATCTACATGGACATGGACGACATGGAAAGCGCGGAGGACGCCCTGGTCCAGGCCCAGGAGATCGTTCCCAACGAGCCGGCCGTGTACCTGAACCTGGGCAGGTTCCTGGCGCGCCAGGACCGGGCCGACGACGCCATCGCCGCGCTCGAGCAGGGCGAGGAGCTCATGGACCAGACGCACCCCGTCGTTGAGCTGCTGCTGCTCCTGGCCATGGCCCTTCGCAAGGCCGGCCGGCCGAAGGAAGCGATAACGAGGCTCGAGGCCATCAACAACTTTTTCGCCGGCATGGGCAGGCTCGAGTGGGACCCGGCCGTGGCCGTGCCGCTTGCCGAGATGTACGAGGAGACGGGCAACATCCTTCGCGCAAGCGACGTGTATCGCAACCTCTCCACGAGCGACGACAGCGAGAACCTCGCGCGGTACAACTACAACGCGGCCAGGCTGCTCAAGGAGCAGGGCCGCAAGGCCGAGATCCGCCCCTACGTGCTGCGCGCCCTCGAGCACGTAAAAGACGACGACCTCAAGAAGAAGATCGACGGCCTGGACGACTGACCTCTACAACAAGATTAAAAGGCAAGGGAATCTAAAACCGATCCGGCCTCACCCCTTGATGCGGATGGCCCAGAAGAGGACGGCCAGGTGGCGCAGCACGTTGGGCACGCGCCTGGTCAGGTTGATGGAGGGCTGGCGCTTTTCAATGACCGTGACGGGAATCTCCCTGATTTTCACGCCCGCGCGCTCGGCGCGGATGACCAGCTCGGAAGCGAAAAGGTCCTTGTCCACCAGGCAGGCGTTGACGATGGGCACGAGGTTTTCCTTGCGCAGCGCTTTGAGCCCGTGGGTGTCGCTTCCCTGGAACCCGCAGGCCACACGGAGCATGGCGTTGATGCCCAACGTGGCCGCCCGCCGGCCCAGGGGCCGCTTGTCCTCGGATTCG
>JBDRLK010000399.1:0-4666 GCA_043813155.1 Pseudomonadota bacterium
CGGGGGCGCCGCCGCCCCGGAGGCGAGCCGCGATCATCTCCGTTATTTTATCCCTGTTCCCGGGAAGCCAGGACCCGTTCAGCTCGATGCTCATATCTCAATCCGCCATGGTAGAATATCCTATTCTACCAGGACCTGGAAAAAAGGGAAAGAGAGAAACTCGCTTATCGGGACCGGCCTTGCAGCGAGGGCATGCGCGCCGGCCGCTCGTCCCGCCCCGGCGGCCCCGGACCCCGGGTTTTTAATAACTTGAATTGGGTATTTACAAACGATATTGATTTACATATAGTAAACCAACATTTTTCATGGTGGAGACATGCTATGCCCAAAATGAAGACCAGAAGAAGCGCGGCAAAGCGTTTCCGGAAGACGGGAACAGGCAAGATCAGAAGGGCAACAGCTTACGCGAGCCACATTCTCACGAAAAAGAACAGGAAGAGGAAGAGACGGCTCAAGAAAAACAACATCCTTGAATCAGTGGACGCGAAAAAGGTGAAGCAACTGCTTCCCTATCTGTAGATTATTGGAGAGTCACCATGCCCAGAGTTACAAGAGGACCCAGAGGCAGGAGAAGAAGAAAGAAAGTTCTCAAGCAGACGCGGGGTTACCGGGGCGCCAGGAGCAAGCTGTGGCAAACCGCCGTGGAGGCGCTGCACCACGCCTGGTCATACCAGTACGAGCACAGAAAAGCCAAGAAGAGGTTGTTCAGGAGGCTTTGGAATATCAGAATCGGCGCTGCGGCCAAGGCGAACGACCTCAGCTACAGCAAATTCATCCACGGCCTCAAGCTCGCCGGGGTATCAATCAACAGGAAGATGCTGGCCGCCATCGCCACGCAGGACCCCGCAGGCTTCAGGCAACTGGCTGAGATGTCTCGCACGAGTGTTTCCGCCTGAACCCGGAACTTTTTTCCGCTTCTTCTATCATGACTATCGACGAGTTAGAAAAGCAGCTGGGTGCGATCCTCGAAAGATTCAACTCCAATCTTCCCTCGTTGAGGACAGACGGCGAAGTCCAGACCTTTCTTGCTTCATTCACGGGCAAGAAGGGCGAGCTGACGCGCCTCATCAAGGAGCTCAAGAGCTTTGACAATGAAACCAGGCCCGAAGCGGGCAGGCTGATCAACAGCGCAAAGCGGGCGATCACGGAAAAGGCCGGGGCGCACAGCGAGTCCATAAAAGAAGAAGGCATCAAGAAGACCGTCGAGGGGGAATTCATGGATATTTCCCTGCCCGGCTATCCGGCCGGCGCCGGCAAGCTCCACCCGCTGATGAAAACGCTGGACGAGATCGTGGATATTTTCACATGTTTCGGGTTCGACATCGCCCAGGGTCCTGAAATAGAAACGGACTGGCACAACTTCGAGGCGCTCGGCTTTCCTCCCGATCATCCGGCGCGGCAGATGCAGGCCACGTTCTTCATTGAAAACGACGCAAATCTCGTGCTCAGGACGCACACCTCGCCGGTGCAGATCCGCAGGTTCATGAAATCCCCGCCCCCCATCAAGATCATCGCTCCCGGCGTCGTGTACAGGCATGATGACGACCCCTCCCACAGCCCCATGTTCATGCAGGTGGAGGGGCTCCTTGTCGACGACCATACGACATTCGCCGACCTGAAGGGCACGCTCGAGCTGTTTATCAGGGAAATGTTCGGGGATGTGCCCATGCGATTTCGTCCAAGCTTCTTCCCTTTCACCGAGCCGAGCGGCGAGGTGGACATGGCCTGTCCCGCCTGCGGGGGAAGCGGAAGCGAAGGCTGCCACATCTGCAAGGGCTCGGGCTGGACCGAGATACTTGGCTGCGGCCAGGTGGATCCCGAGGTGTTTAAAAACGTGGGGGTCGACCCGGAAAAGTACCAGGGCTATGCGTTCGGTCTCGGCGTGGAAAGAATAACGATGTTCAAGTACAGCATAGATTCCATCCAGCACTTTTTCAGGAACGACCTGAGATTTATCAGGCAATTTTAGGGCGCATGAAAATCAGCACGAACTGGATCAAAGAGATCCTTCAATCCGACCTGGACCCGCACGCGACGGCGCACAAGCTGACCATGTCGGGAACGGAATCCGAAGAGGTCGAGCATTTCGCTGCGCCCGCATCCGATATCATTGTCGCCGACGTGATCGAAAGGATCGACCATCCCTCGTCCGGCCGGAAAGAGCTCAAGGTCGTGAAAATCTGGGATGGAAAGGAGAGGCTGCAGGTAGTCTGCGGCGCCCCCAACACGCCCGGAAAAGGGGCCAAGGTTGTTTTTGCCGGCGTGGGATCGGAAATCAAGGGCGTCAGGATGGAGCCGAGGGAGTTTGACGGCATTGCGTCGGCAGGCATGCTGTGCAGCGAAGAGGAGATCGGCATCGGGCCCATCGAGGACGGCATCATGGTTCTTGACGAAGACGTGAAAGCCGGAACCCCTCTGAGGGAGGCTTTCGAGCTCGAAGACTGGATCCTTGACCTGTCCATTACTCCAAACCGCCCGGACCTTCTCGGTCACATCGGGGCCGCGAGGGAGATCGCCATCCTGCACGGCATGGCCTTCCAGGTGCCGGGCGCGCCCGAGGATCTGGATGAGCTGCCGGACATGGCTGCGGACCTGGCCGCCATAACCATCCTTGACCCGGAGGGCTGCCCGAGGTACACGGGCGCAGTGGTCAGGGGAGCTGCCATCGGGCAGTCTCCGCTGAAAATCCGCAACAGGCTTCACCTTCTCGGCGTGAGGCCGATCTCCAACGCCGTTGACGTGACGAACTGGATCCTTCTCCTGCACAACCAGCCGTTGCACGCTTTCGACCTCAAGCAGCTCAGCGGCGCGTCGATTATTGTCCGCAGGGCGAACGACAAGGAACGCATCATCACGCTCGACGGCGTCGAAAGGGAGCTGTGCGGCGACGATCTCGTCATCGCCGACAGGTCCTCGGCCGTGGCCGTCGCCGGCATCATGGGCGGCGAGGGGAGCCAGATCGAAGAGATCACCAAAGACCTGCTCATCGAATGCGCCTATTTCAGCCCGCAGACCATAAGGAAAACCTCGGCCAGGCTTAAGCTGTCGTCCGAATCTTCCTACAGGTTCGAGCGGGGCATCGACCCGACCTCACAGATCGCCACGCTCAAAGACTCGGTTGCCATGATGTGCCGCCTGACCGGCGCAAAAGCAGCCAGGGGCCTGATCGACGCTCACCCCAACCCGCACAGGCCGACGGCCGTTGGCCTGCGAAGCGCGCGCGTGGAAAAAATACTGGGCGCTAAATTCGACTGGAACGAAAACCTCGACATCCTCGAAAAGCTGGGATGCGGGATTACGCTGGACATGCATGACGTGAGGCAGGCCATGATAGGCATCCCGCCTTTCCGTCCGGACATTTCCAGGGAGATCGACCTGATCGAGGAGATCGCGAGGATCAGGGGGTACGACAAGATCCCTTCGAGCCGGCCCGTGATATCGGTTTCGAGCCCGGAAAGAGGGAATTACGACCTGGTGCGCAAAATCCGCTGCGCCCTTGCAGCCGGCGGGTTTACCGAGGTCGTGAACCTGAGCATCGTGGGCTCGGAAAAACAGAAGAAGTATTTCCCCTCGCAAGAGCCGGTAAGGGTCGCCAATCCGATCACGAGCGAGCGGGACACCATGAGGCTGTCGCTGCTCCCGGGCCTGTTCGACAACCTTGTCAATGCCCTGAACTGGAAAGAGAAAAGCGTGCGGCTTTTCGAGGTGGGCACGGTTTTCAGCAAGGGAGAAGGCGGGCTCGTGGAGGGAATCGTGGAGCAAACCGGCGTGGCCGCCCTGGCCTTCGGGGATCGGCCGGGATGGATCGGTGAAAGAAGGGGTGAAGCGGATTTCTACGACGTGCTCGGCCTCCTGCGCCACCTCGCCGACGCGGTGTGGCAGAGCGAGGTGAAAACAGAAAGGCCGGCGGAAGGTGACGGCGCGCCCTCCTGTCTGCTTCCCGCATCGGCCTGCAGGATACTCATCGGGGACAGTCCCTGCGGCTGGATCGGGGAGCTGCACCCGCAGCTGTTCCAGTGGCTCGAGCTTCCACAGGGAAAGTCCGGCAGGGGAAAAGCGGGACTGTTCGAATTTTCAATCCCCGCCATCCAGCCGTCGCGAAGAAAATTCAGGGCCATGCCCGCCTACCCTTCCGTGGAAAGGGACATTGCCATGGTTCTTGACGAGCGCATGGCCGCATCCACCATGCTGGACACAATTCGCGCGGAAGGCGGGGACCTGCTGGAATCTGCCGAGGTGTTCGACATCTACAAGGGAAAAGGCATTGAAAGGGGCAGGAAAAGCCTTGCCTTCTCGCTCGTGTTCAGGTCCCCCGACGCCACGCTGACAACAGAAGAAGTCGACCCGATCTACGATAAAATCATCAGCGCGCTCGAAAAGGAGCACGGCGGCAGGCTCAGGTAAGCGACAGGAAGAATTCAGGCTATTAAAATTCAGAGCACTCGGGAAGCTCTTCATTGGCGCATGCCGGGAGCTCATCCCCCCGGAGCAGCGCTTCCAGCCACTGGAGGACAAAGCTCATGTTCCGGCCTACCACATCCATGTGGTTGGCCTCGTTGTCCGCGCAGAGCTGGGGTGACACGCCGTCGGAAACCAGGGCATCGACAATGCAGGCCGCCCGACCGGGCGTGACCAGCGTGTCGTTCATGCCCTGGACCAGAAGGAT
>JBDRLK010000400.1:0-2569 GCA_043813155.1 Pseudomonadota bacterium
CCCGTCTTCGCTATGAGCTCTCCCCGGAGCGTTTCGATGGTTTTCTTGTCGTCTTTGACGAAGGGCTGATCCAGGAGGCAGACCTCCGAGTACCACTTCTTAATCTTGCCTTCGGCTATCTGCGCGAGAATCTTTTCAGGCTTCTTGAGCTCCCTGGCCTGCTCCATGAATATGTCACGCTGCTTTTCGAGGTCTTCCCCGGGAACATTGTCGGATCCGACGTAAAGCGGGCTCATGGCGGCAATCTGCATGCCCACGTCCTCGGCGAACTGCTGAAATTCCTTCGTCCTCGCGACGAAATCCGTGTTGCAGTTGATCTCCGCCAGAACGCCGATCTTCCCGCCCTGATGGACGTAGCTGTGAATCACGCCTTCGAGCGCCTCCTTGCCCTTCTCCTTCATTTTCGCGATACCCTTGCGCACCAGGTACTCCGCGGCTTTTTCCAGGTCGCCGTCTTCGGCCTCCAGCGCCTTCTTGCAGTCCGTGATGCCCGCCGCTGTCCTCTGCCTCAACTCTTTGATCAATTCCATTGATATGGCCATAACAACCTCATTGCTTGTTCAGGTTCGACCTGTCCGGAATTTTTCTGCCCGGCTCTGACTAAGTTTTACGATGCGCGTATTCCACGGCAGGTCCCGGCGTGGTCTTGTCCTGCTGCGAGGACGCCACGAGACCTTCCGTTTCGCTCGAATAGCGTCCCATGATTTCCATGCGCTTGTGTATTCCTTCGACGCAGGCGTCGGCCATCTTCGCCATGACATACTGGATGGATTTTATGGCGTCGTCGTTCCCGGGAATCATGTAGTCGACGGCATCGGGATTGCAGTTTGTATCGATGAGAGCAATGACCGGGATATTCATCTTGATGGCTTCCTTGACCGCTGTTGTCTCATGACTGGGATCAATGACGAAAAGGAGGGAAGGCAGCTGCTTCATCGCCTTCACGCCGCCGAAATACTTCTCGAGCCTCTGCCTCTCCTTGCTGAGCCGCAGGACCTCTTTCTTTTTCAGCTCGGAAAAACCGTCTTCCTCTCCGAACCTTGCGTCGAGCTGTTTCAGCCTGCCCAGCGAATGGCTGACGGTCTTGAAATTCGTCAGGAGCCCCCCGATCCACCTGTAGGCGACAAAAAACATCTGCGCCCTGCGGGCCTCCTGCTCGACGATATCCTGGGCCTGCCTCTTGGTGCCGACGAACAGCACGTGGCCGCCCCTTGCCACGGACTCCACGATATAGGTGTAGGCCCTTCTGAACATCTTGATGGTCTGCTGCAGATCGATAATGTGAACGCCGCCCCTGACGCCGTAGATGAAAGGCCGCATCTTGGGATTCCACCTTCTCGTCTGGTGCCCGAAATGCAACCCTGATTCGATCATGTCACGCATCTGCACGGGAGAGGCCGGGAAAACTTCGTCCTTTGCGCTTCCGGGCCTGCTTTCCGCCGCAGCCGCGGAGGCGGTTTCGGTCTTAACCTCACCCTCGGGTTGGGTTTTTACTTCTTCCTCCATAAAATTCCTCCAAAATGATTAACGTAAGGGGGCACAATAGCACAACAATACTATTTTTCAATGTCAATATATTTTTTCTTTACAAGCCTCCGCGACCCTGCCCATCCTACCTCTCCTTGACAACCTCTTCCGCTATGTAATCCGCGATAATATCCTCGAGGCTCTTTCCCGCCGTGTCCTCGTTTTTCCTCTGGCTTTCCTTCGACGTGATATCCCTGACCGCCAGGTGCATGTGCTCCGGGACCTCCTCGACATTTTCGTTTTCCCCCCCGTATTTTTTCCTCATTCTCCTGATCGAGATGGGCAGGAAAGGAATGGGCGTCGGTTCCCTGTGATAGATTCTCTTGCGAATTCTCGACACTTTCGTTCGCGGAGGCAGCCTCCTCGGAGGGGGGTCCTCGACTCCCTTTTTCTCCTCCCCGGGCGGCCCGACAGGCTGCGGTTTTGTCGTAAGGCTGTCCATTGCGGCGGTCCGCGGCTCCGGCCTCACCTGCACCTCGTCGCTTTTCAGGTCGTTCAGCCTCAGCTTGCCGAATCCTCCTTCAAGCGCTCCGTCGGAAGACTCCGATGCAAAGGGCTCGTCGATCCCGCTCAGGGCATCCGCCTCGCCCGAAGACAGCCTTTCCACGCCGGTGCCCGGCTTCTGTTTCTCGTCCAGCATCCCCTTGGCAATCATCACGGCCATCTCTTTATGCTGCTTCTTCATCATGCTCATGATGACCTCATCCACGTCATCGTGCGCGAGATACTGCCCGTAGGAATCCTTCTTCGTGGCCACGATGTTGCCGTCGACAAATACGTGAGTGATGATGTGGGGGTGAGCCTTGCCGGAATCCTCGGTCTGGATGTGATAGACTTTTTCCCCCCGTCTGAGGTTGTTGTTATACCCGGGAAGCGCCCTGTCGAATTTCGATCCCATAGAGCATATGCCTCTTCGACAAAAACAAAGCCGCCGTGCTGAGCCGCCCTCACGCTTTAAAAACCGCCGGTGGGCCACGCAGGAATCGAACCTGCAACCTCCGGATTAAGAATCCGCTGCTCTGCCTAGTTGAGCTAGTGGCCC
>JBDRLK010000401.1:0-7890 GCA_043813155.1 Pseudomonadota bacterium
TCCAGACCTCGCTCATCCCGCCTTTACCGATATAGTTGAGAAGCTCGTAGCGCTGGCTTAAAATTATGCCTTTTTCAATCATTTTTCGGGATACTTAAATCCTAACTTTATAATAATATCATGGATACCTGTTTGATACAATAAACTCAGGTATTATTGGATAATACGAATTTAAGTATAATAAAGAAAGCTCGCAATCCCCTTTGTCCGACGGGATCCTAGAGGCGGCAGAAGGTCAGGGGGCATCCGGAAAGCCCATCGGGGCAGTACTCGTTGCACTGCGAGAACTGGAAGCAGTTCGCGATGTTTTCATTGGGCAGGCAGTTGTGGCCCACGACCGTCGCACCGGACGTTATTTCATAGCAGTTTGCCCAGACGCTCGGGCATGTCATGGTCTCAGAGCAGTCCTCGCCGCACACGTTGGTCCACCCGCTCGGCGGGAAAGGCATGCAATAGCCGTTCACGCAATCCGAGAGATCCTCGCAGGTATTGCAGATGAGACCGCCGCCCGAGGGGGTCGAGCATGAGCCCTTGCGCGGCCTGCACTGGTTTTCGGTATTGCAGTAGAATTCCTCGGGCGCGGGGCACGAGGGGTCGGAGCAGGGGACGGTGCAGAACCTGTTTTTCGTGTAGCGGTCCTCAAGGCACACGCCGCCGCCCGTGCAGTGCGCATCCACCTCGCAGGGGGAGCAGAGCTCGCCGTCGCCGATGCACCTCCCGCCGTCGTAGTCGTTCTTGCAGTGCCAGCCCTGCTCGCCCATGTCCGTGCAGGTCGAGTCGATGGGGCACGTGTCCCCGTCGGGGCTGCACTGCTGCGAGCAGAACCTGCCGCCGTGGTCGTCGGTGAGGCACAGGTCGCCGGCATAGCCGCACTGGTCGTTGATGACGCACGTGTCGCAGTACTTTCGCGGCCTGCAATTGGCGATGCCTCCCTCGCTGTCGGCCTTGCAGATAAAGTCGTCGGGACATTCCCTGTCGCCGGCGCAGTTCTTCGTGCAATAGGCGTAGGGGTCCTCGGGGCCCGTGGACTCGCAGTAATATCCCTCGTTGCAGTCCGATCCTCCCCCGAAGGTGCAGTTCGTGCCGGTCGTCCCGGGCCCTGCCTCGAAGCTCGTGGCCAGGCACAGGGCCCCGTCGCCCGCGTCCGAGCACCTGTACCCTTCTTCAGGGCACATGGCATAGGTGCCGCAGAGCCGCGTGCACGTGTCCTCGAAGCAGACGCCCTCGATGCAGTCGCCGCCGCCCGAGCAGGGCGAGCCGAAGGGCTGGGGATCGCCCGTCTCTTCCTCCCCCACGTCCTCCTGCGTCGTGTCGCCCTCATCGGGCCGGGCCGAATCCTCGGTTTCCGTGTCCTGCGCATCGTTGTCATCCGATCCGTTGCAGGCGCCGAGCGCGAGGCAAGCGCAAAGCAGCAGAACAAAAGAATCAGCCTGAAAATGCTTTTTTTGCATTGTCTTTTCTCCTATTATGTCCTATGACTATGGTATATTTATATCTAAAGGAGAAATACAAAAATGAAAAGAGGCAAGATGATAATTGTTCCACTGCTGTGGATGCTTGCGATGCTCCTGCTGCTCTCTCCGGCGGGCTGCGACAGCGAGGCCTCGGAGGAGGACACGGTGGAGGACGTGACACCGGACCCGGTCGAGGAGGAGGTCATTGGTGAAGACCCGGTGGATGATCCGGTCGAGGAGCCCGTGGAGGACCTGCCTCCCGAGCTGCCGCCCGACATGCCCTCCGAGATGCCGGAAGGGCCCGAGAACTGCCCGCCGCCGCCGTACGGAACGGCGGAGGGCGACACGCTCGAGCCACACACGTTCATTTCGGTGGACGACACGCTTCTTTCGCTGTGCGACTTGAGCGCCGATCCATCGCTGAAGCTGCTGGTCATATTCGCGACGGCGGGATGGTGACCGTACTGCTCTGACGAAGCCGTGCTGCTTCAAAGTCTTTACCCGACCTACAACCCCCAGGGTCTCGAGATCATCGGAGCCGTTTTCGAGGACAATGCCGGGAACCCGGCAACCCTGTCGTATGCCAAGGGCTATGCCAGCCGCTACGGCTGGACCTTTCCGGCGGTCGTGGACAACACGTTCCAGCTGGGAGCGTACTTCGACAAGGCCGCCGCGCCCATGAACATGTACGTGGACCTGACCACCATGGAAATCCTGGCCATCGAACTGGGATTCAACTCGGAAATGGAAACAGATATCATCTACTACTTGTCGCAGATCGAAAGGTAACAACATTGAAATCCAATACGCTCGCCATGACCATGGCTGTTTCAGTTTTCCTGCTGCGGGCCGGCGGCTGCGGCCCGTCGGCTGCGAATTCCTCTTCAAACACGCCCGACAATCCGCCGGGCGGGGAGTCCGGTGAATCCGGCGATCATGCCGCCGAAGGCAATCTTGCGGACCTCGCGCTGGAGAAGACGGACGGCAGCGGCGTGGTCCACCTCAGGTCGCTGGCCAGGGGCAAGGTGATGATCATCGCTTTCTGGGCCACCTGGTGTGATTCCTGCAAGCCGGAGCTCGTCGGCCTGAAGGGGCTGTACGAGGAATACGGAAACAAGGGCATCGAAGTCGTCGCCATCAGCGTTGATACGCCCGATACCGCCGGGGAGGTACAGTCCGAGGTCCACAGGATCGGGATTCCCTTCACGTCGCTCATCGACACGGAAAGCCAGGCCTCGTCGTCCCTGAACCAGACGGGAACGGCGCCGTTTACCGTTATCGTGGACAAGAGCATGAACGTGATATTTTCGCACGAAGGCTTTCTTGCCGGGGACCTGGACAAATTCAAGAAGATAGCGGTTGAAGCGTTGGGAAAATAGCAGTTCGGCCTGCGGCCTCAAGCTATCAGCCATCAGCCATCAGCCGCGGGGCCGGCGCCCCGAAAAATTCCATGTTTGAAAAACCTTTGCATCACGTTGGCGTCCAATGAGTACGGGAAAGAAAGCTAAAGACAAGAAAAAGAAAAAACAGCTCGACATTGACAGCGGCATCGTCGAGAGACTCGAGGAAGCCGCGCGGGGCATGGGAATCGAAATCCGCTACGACCAGATGCCCAGGCCCGGCTATTCAGGGGGCCTCTGCAGGATCAGGAAGCAGTGGGTGCTGATCGTCAACCGGGCCAGCATGCCCCTGGAAAGGGCGGAGATCATCGCCGGGGCGATTTCGACGCGGGAAATCGACAACGTCTACCTTCCGCCGGACGTGAGGGAGTTCATCAAGTATGTCGACAACAAGGGGAAAAAGGATGACGAAAACAAGGACGATGATTAGCACAGCGCCCCGGAAGTTATGGACCACCACTCTACTGCGGCCGCGCCTGTGGGCCATGAGGCGGGGTCCCTGCGGAAGCAAGAAATCGGTTCCAGACGAAATGGCTTCCGTGGGGTGCGCTTTGCGGCTTACGTCCTCGCGCCCTCGTCGATGTAGCTCTGCTACGCCTGCCCCGGGCGCTGCGGGCGCGCTCGCGATCCGGCTCCACATGCACGCCCTCGCTACAAGGCTGATCCAAGACTTCCGGGGCGCTGTGCTTATCGGCCCCGTCCTCCTGGCCGCGCTTCTCCTCAGCCCGTCCCTGAAGGCCGGCAAGAAGAAGAGTGCCGACAACCTTACGGGCAAACAGATTATCGAAAGGATAAACGAGGTCAGCGGCCTTGGCGTGAAAAACGGGATCGCGAAGGTCAAGATGATTCTCCAGGAGAAGAACGGCGGAAAACGCGAGAGGGTTTTTATCGTCAGGTCGAAGGAAACGGGAGGGCTGCGCAAGACGGTCCTGAAATTCCTCTCGCCTGCCGACGTGATGGGAACGGGGCTTCTTCTGCTCGAGAAGAGCAAGGGAAATGACGACCAGTACCTCTACCTCCCTGAAACGGGAAAGGCGCGCAAGGTTGCGGGAAAGCAGCGCAGCAGCGCTTTCCTCTCGAGTGATTTTCTCTACTGGGACCTTCGCAGCCACGCTATCGATGACGCGGACCATGAACGGCTTCCCGACGAGACCGTATCGGGAATGAACTGCATGGCCGTGAAAACGATGCCCCGCGAGGATGCCGAAGCGCCATACGGGAAAATCATCACCTGGGTCGCCGTTTCAAATGATGTTCCCGTCAAGATGGAATTCTACGACGGCAAGGACAATCTCGTGAAAAAGCTCTTCAATTCGAGAATAGAAAAAAAAGAGGGGACATGGGTTATCATGGAATCCGGGATGACGACCGTGAAGAGCGGGCATCAAACGAAGCTGATCGTCCAGACCATTGAGTTCAAGGATGACATTTCCGACGATGAATTCACGAAGAACGCGCTCAAGAGAGTGGAATGACATGAGAGCAGGAAGTATGTTCGCCGTGCTCCTGCGGCTTTCCGCCGCCTGCGCCGCGGCGGCGTGCGACGGCGGAGGCAACGGAGAAGAGGACGCGGCCGTGGACGCTGACGCGCAGGACGCCCCGGACTTTCTGGACATGGGCGCCGAGTTCTGCACGTCCCATCCCAACGCCTGCCACACGGGCGGCGGCGGCATAGACCCGTTCGACTGCTGCCGCACGCCGAAGGAGTGCTGCAATCTGTGCTTCCCGGCTGAAAACTGCGGGAGCAGGACCGATTGCATGGAGACGTGCCCCAGGACAATGCCCTGCGAGGGCCTGCCCGGGAGCTCCGCCCTTGCCTGCTGGTACAACCCCGATGATTTTTCCGGGACCGTCTATTGTCCTGTTTCCGAAAACCCCAATCCGGCCTTTTCCCTCGCCTGCACGGGCGGCTGTTCCACCGGCGTCGAGTGCCCTCTTCCCGAGGATCCCTACGGCGACACCGCCCTGTGCTGTCCTGAAAACTGGAGATGCGACATCGTTTCGGGTTATAATCTGCCCTACTGCGTCGAGCCATAAGGAATAAAATAACCAGGGGTAGGGGAGCCTTCAGGCTCCCGCTGCGTATAGCGTTCATTGCCCGGAGGCTCCTAAGGCCTCCCCTGCCCACGATGTTGAAATTACACCATGACAACGGCATCCATCCTGTTCCTGTCCATGCTGATGCGGCTTGCCGCTTCCGGCGGTGAAGAGGCGAGCGAAGAGGAGCCCGGGCAGGATGCAGAGGAAGACGGGGAAGTCATCATTCTCGTCGATGAAGAGGACGGGGCGGAAGATGCCGGCAAGACCGATGAACCCGGGGACGAGCCGGCCTGCCCGGCCTGCACGGCCGCGCGGTTCTATTTCATCCTGGAAGAAGTTACCGGCGTGGATGTGCGGCACGAGACATCGGCCGAGGACATCATCGAGTCGCTTATCAGGCTGGATTCGGGCTTCGCGTGGAAGAACCCGGGCGGCAAGTTCGGGGCAAAAGCCGAGGCGCGCTTTGATTTTCTCATTACGGGCCGCGAGGGCGAGGAAGGCGATTACGAGCGTTCCAGGTCCGAGGTCAGGTTCGACCTTCGCGAGTGGTACGGCGAGATCATTACAAAACCCGTGGATATCACCATAGGAAGCCAGGTCCTGAAGTTTTCGAAATGCGACGTTCTGGCCCCGGGAGATTTCCTGGCTCCCTTTGACATGCGCGAGCCGTACAGGGGGGAGTGGTCCATGGAAAGGCTGCCGGTCCTTGCCGTCAGGACAGACTGGAAGCTGTCCACCGACCTTTTCATCACCTTTGCGCTTGTTCCGTTTTTCACGTCTTCGAGATTCGACCTGTACGGAACGGACCAGGCCATCCTCGGGCCCAATTCGCCGGAGCTCGTCACGCGGTTGATCGGAGAGCTGGAAAAGGTCGTGCACCCTTCGATCGAAGACAGGGTCAGGGACGCACTGGTCGCGACCGAGGTCCCCGAGGAATGGGGGCTGAACCAGTCGATCGCCTTGAGGATCGAGAAGCTGACGGACGTGCTGGAAGCGGGCCTGACCTACCTGCTCACGTTCGGGCCCATGCCCGAGCTCGAGGTCAACCCGGATTTCATGGCCGCCCTCGTACGGTTCCAGGCGGGCGATCCGGCCGAGGCCGGCCGCATGATTTCCGACATCATTTCCCGGGGCGATGATTTCCTGAGCACAAAGTACAGGCGCATGCATGTTTTCGCCGTGGACGCGGCCTTCGAGGCCGGGCCGCTCGTCATCGCGACAGAGGTGGGCTGGATACCCTCGATGATTTTAAACGGCATTGACTTAACCGCTCTTCCCGTTCCAGTCGTCAACGTCGAGACAGGGCTCATGACATCTTCCATCCAGGTGCAGTACAATTACGGCGAGGTCTTTTTCCTTGCCGCGGAAGCGGCCTACGCCAGGATGCTGGACCCCGTTGCCGTGAGCGGCGGAAAGCCTGCGGACGGCGGTCCGCCGCCGACCTTCATGTTCGGCGATGAAACGCATCAGCTCGTGATCGCGCTGGCCTCCCGGCTCACGCTGCTCAAGGGCAAGCTGGAGTGGAGCGTCATGGGACAGGCGGGCGTTTTCGACAGGAGCATGATCCTCTCGACCAGGCTGTCCTATGAAATAGCGGGAAGGGTGAGGCCCTTCATCGGCGCCGTGGTTTACGAGGTGTTCGGCGACAGGCCCGACCCGGACTTGTCCCTGACCGCCTCCAGGGATTTCAATGACGAAATCTTTTTCGGCCTGCGATTCGTTCTTTGATTGCCAACGACCAGGTGTAGCTGCACGCCCTCGGCGTGCCTGATATAGGCTGGCCAAGGGCCAGCAGCTACAGAACGGTGAGGAGCTCGTCGATGCCGATAACCCCCTGGCGGGCTTTCTCCAGGCCCTCGTGGATGATCGAAACCATGCCCCTGTTGATGCATCCCGCGTAGATTGTCTGGGCGGGCCTCTTTGAAACGATGTCATCGATCACGTTGTCGTCCACGATGAGCAGCTCGTAAATGCCCGTCCTTCCCATGATGCCCATGCCCATGCACTTCTTGCATCCCTTCGAGATCATGAAGGTTCTGTCGTTGTCGGCGAGCCCGACCCCGAGCTTTGCCAGCTTTTTCAGCTGGCCCTGCGTGACCTCGGTCTTTTCCCTGCAGTGCGGGCAGAGCTTGCGCACGAGACGCTGGGACATGACGGCGGAAGATGCCGAAGCAAGAACGAAGGGCTCGATGCCCATGTTGATGACCCTCGTGAAAGCGCCGGCCGTGCTGTCGGTATGGACGCTCGACAGGATGAGATGTCCCGTGTTTCCCGCCTGCATGGCGATTTCGGCTGTCTCGCGGTCGCGTATCTCTCCGATCAGGATCACGTCCGGGTCCTGGCGAAGCAGGGACCTGAGGCCCACGGCGAACGTGAGGCCGACCTTGTCGTTGACCTGGGTCTGGTTTACGAATTCCAGGTCGAATTCCACCGGGTTTTCGATGGACACGATGTTGACCTTGCCGCCCTTCTGCTTCTTGATGGCGTTCAGCGTGGCATAGGCGGTGATCGTCTTTCCGCTTCCCGTCGGGCCTGTCATGAATATCGTGCCCTGGGGCTTCGTGTAAACTTCATTGTAGGCATCGAGGGTCTTGCGGTTTATGCCGAGATTCTGCAGTGACATCAGGTGCAGCGGCGTGATGAAAAACCGCAGCACGCTTTTTTCGCCGTGGATCGTGGGCAGCATGGAGACCCGGATGTCGATGTCCTCGCCCATGATTTTTACCTGGATCCTTCCATCCTGGGGCGTTTCCCTGGCGTAGACGTTCAGCGAGGACATGATCTTGATGCGCCGAAGGACATGGTCGACGACCTCTCCCGGAAGATCGACCACGTCGTAGAGGGTGCCTTCGACCCTCACGGCCACGGTCATGGACTTGCCCTTGGGCGTGAGATGCAGGTCGCTGGCCTGGAGATTGTGACACTGGGCGATCATGTAATTCATGAAGTAGACCGCGTTGAAGGCCCTGTCTTCGCTCATCTGCTCAATGGTCTTG
>JBDRLK010000402.1:0-9433 GCA_043813155.1 Pseudomonadota bacterium
GGTCGTCGTCGCACACGTCGCCCAGCCCGTCGCCGTCAAGGTCCTCCTGGCCCGGGTTGGGAATGGTGGGGCAGTTGTCGTCGATGTCCGGGATCGTGTCCCTGTCCCTGTCCTGGCTGACCGGGTCGGGCGGGTTGTCGATGAGCGTGTAGGGGTCTTCCGAGTCGCCGTCATGGCCCGCGAAGTCCTTGTCGATCTTCTGCGTGCTGGCCGATGTCCCGAACCAGAGCGCCAGGGCCTGGACCGGGTCCAGGGGGCCGATCCTGTCGCCGTCGTCCGCGGGCTCGTCGTAGAACGGCTGGAGCGGCACGCGAAACTGGATGAACGCGTCGGCATAGCCGTCGAGGCAGAAGTAGGTGCTGAGCTGCACGGCCATGCCGTAGTCCAGGGCAATGTCGTCGGGGATGGTGTCGTGGTCCGCGTCGTTCGCCGGGTCGTAGAAATCCCACTCGCAGGGCACGCCCCCGCAGTCCGCCCGGGTCTCGGCCTCGTCCCGCGGGTCGCTCGTGCCGTCCGGCGTGGTGTTCTTCCACAGCCTGACCGTCTCGTCATTTCCCCTGACCATGATCAGGTACTCGTAGTCGGCGTAGTTGCCGTCCGTGTCAATGTCCACGGCCCAGCCGAAAGGCTTGAGGTTCCGGCCGCCGCTGAGCGGCGTTTCGCTCAGCCGCATCCTGAAATACAGGTAGTCGGCAGGAGCCGTGTCATCGGGATAGGAGAAAAAGTAGTAAATGGCCGGGTTTTCCGCATCGCCGATGAGGTCCCTCTCGCCCGACACGCCGGTCCCGTCCTCGCAGGGGTCGCCGATCGGGGTGTCATCATGGGTCACGGGCATCCATTCACCGTCCGTGGGCCAGTCCGGCCACTGCGTCTGTCCGGACGCAAGAGCCGGCAGCACGGACAGGGCCAGGCCGGCCAGCAATGCCATGAAAACCTCTTTTTTAATAGGCGTTTTTAATGATACCATATCAGAACCTCACGAATTGAATGTGGAAAATCCCCCCAAGTTGCCCGTACATTTTGCAAGAGTATCGTTATTAATGCAAAAATGTAATGAAGTCAAACAGGAAACCGGAATGTTGCTCCTCCGCTAATTATTCGGCCCCATTCCAAGAGAAACAGGCTTTTTCAGCCCTGAAACGTGATCATCAGGCCTGAACGCGGTTCCGCCCACCGGACCAGGCTGATGAAAAATAGAAATCGACTATATGGTACATATTGCATTAAAATGCAATGGGTCTATGTGGCGAGGGTGCAATTGGAAGTTGTTGATTTTGTATACAATGTATACAAAGGGGACGGAACATCCTGTCTCCAATATAGTGCTCTGCAATCGAGCCTGCTGTGAGCAAAGAGCGATCCGGCACCGGTGCGGGCCTGCTTGTGGCATCCCCTTACCACCCGACCATCCTGCACCCGCATCCGCTGTCCCCTCCGGCTTCCACCACCGGATCAGCCGCTGTGTCGGGCACTATCTCGGCGTCCGGGACCATGTCCACGACCTCGGGGTCTGATGCCGTGTCCAATGTTTCGGAAACCGGGTCCGGCTCGGGCTCGTCCTCCTCAATGACAGGCTCGGGCTCCGGCTCCTCCGCCGCAGGCTCGACCGCATCGGGCTCATCCTCCGGCTCGGGCTCGACCGCCTCCGGCCCGTCCTCGTCCGGAAGCGGGTCGACGTCATCCCCGCAGTCGCCGTCATACTCCCAGAACACGTAGTCGTAGACGCAGCGAAGGCCGTGGCGCTGGACCGTCACGATGCCCTCCTCCCACGTGACGATGTCTATGCCCAGGTGGTCGTACGCCTTGATGCGGTCGAACTCATGGGGCCAGACCCACTCGAATGAATCACGGGGCCACACCTTCACGGCCTCGGAGCGCTGGCAGGACTCTTCGCTCTCGCAGGGATGCTCGGGTATGGGCTCTCCCAGGTCGTCGCCGGGCATGTGGGCGATGAGCTCGTGACCCCTGCTCGTCGTGAACCTGCCGCCGGACAGGCTTGCGTTGAACAGGATCGCGGTCTTGAAGCTGTCGAAGGACGCGTAGTCCACACCCTGTATGGCAACTTCTATGGCCGCGAACGTGCTCGTGTAGGTGGCCAGCATGGTTCTTCCTTCCTTGTAGAAGACCCACATGCCGATCTCCTCCACCTCGTCCCAGCCGTTGCCCCTGTAATTGAAGTGCTCGTAGATCGGAAAGGTGACCTCGCCGTACACGGGGGCCACGAGCATGGCGTTCTTGTACTGGTAACCGTGCTCCCCCCTGTAAAGCCCTCCTTCTTCGGTCCATTCATCGACGCCCGGGGCCCGCGTGTTGAGCCACAGGTTGTACGGGTAGCCGCCGTCCGTCCTGATGTTGAGAAGCCACATGTCCGCCGGCACCTCGCCCCTGTCCTTGGACCCGCCCAGGTTGTAGAATTTTGTCACGTACGTCCACTTGTGCCCGTGCCAGCTCTCCATGTTGATGTGCCAGTACGTGTCCGGCTCGTCGCTGTAGTCGCCCACGTCCAAAATCACGGGCGGCAGGTCGTAGTCGCCGAAAACAGCGCCGAGAAAGTCGGCGCCGGGACAGGTGGCGTGTCGGTGCGACTCGTCAAAGTAAATCCTCCAGGGAAAGCACGTCTTGCCCTCGGTGTACACGTTCCCGTAGGACCTGCCCGTGGAGCCGCCCCACTGCTCCGCGCTGTGGTCGAGCGCTGACTCGAGGAAGTGAAAGTCCGCAGCCATCTTCGCCCACCGCTTCATCTCCGCGTCCGCGGCAAACTCGTAGAGCGTCACCATGGCGTAAAGCACGTAGCGCGTGTAGTCGGGAGAGTCGAACTCCTCGTCGCCCCGGTGGACCCACTCGAAAAAGTTGACCTTGATGATGTCCCTGCTGATCTCCAGGGCGTCGTACTCCCCCCCGGGCGTGTAGGTCCTGCCCTCCCACGTGAACTCGTAGATCCTGTCGTTGGGCGGCGGGTCCGTGGAATACTGCGTGGTGCAGGAGCCCATCCGCTCGGCGGCAAGGTAGCGGCTGACCCACTGGGCCAGCTGGCTGCTGATCGTGCCCGTGCCCCAGCCTTCCGAGCATTTAAGGCCCTGGAGAACGGCCCGGGCCCTGGCAGCGCTCTCCTCGGGAATCACGTCGCCGTACCTGTAGAGGATCCAGCTCACCTTGATATTGGCCTGCAGGGCGCCGAAGTCCCAGGCATCGCAGGGCGGATGGTCCCAGTCCCCGGTCAGGTCGGGGTTAAACGGCGTCGTGGTGCAGGTCACGAAGGCATTGACGGCCTCGCGCAGGGGGATGTCGGCCTCTTCCTCCACCCACCGCTCCTCGTACACGTCGGAGCGATCCTCGTCGTACGTGACGTGCACGTGGACCGTGTCGTCGAGCGCCATGTCCCCGCGCAGGAGCTTCTCCATCCATATCCACGGGCGCACCGTCCAGTCGAGCTCGCTCTCCCCGTCCGCCAGCAGCCACTCCCGGTAGGTCTCGAGAGGCGTGGCGCCGGCCGGGGCGGCCGCTGCCAGGAGAACGAGCGCCGCTGCCGGGAGCACTATTCTATGGTTGATGCTCCGCATCGCTCCCTCCCCGTGATGCCTGTTCATGGTTTTTCGTCCGCCTGCTTCAGACCGTCGAGGACCTCGAGGATGCTGTCGTTCGCGGGAATGTCCGACATGCCCGCGCTGTAGTGGGCGTAGGCTACCGTGCCGTCGCCGCCTATCACGAAAAGGGCGGGCATGAGGCCCAGCTTGAGCGCTTTCCATTCCTGGCCGTAGAGGTTCCCGAGCTTCCTGTCAGGATCGGGAACAGCGCCGAAAGGCAGGCCGTGCTCTTTCCAGTACGCCTCCACATCCTCGCGGCGGCGGCGGGCGATCACGACGATCGTCGCCTTTCGCTCGAGGAACTTTTCATGATCTTCCTTCATCTGCCCGAGATGCTTGCGCGAATAGGGTCAGCTGAAACCCCGCAGGAAAACCAGCACCACGGGCCCCTTGCCGGTCAGATCCGACAGGGCCAGCGTTTTGCCGTCGAACGTGCCGGCAGTGAAATCCGGCGCCTGCGAACCGATTTCCATTTTTTTTGTCTTTCCTGCCACTGTCTCACTCTCCTTGTTGCGGTTCCCGTTGCAGGCCGACAAACCTGCCGCGGCAACCACGGCAGCAAGCGCGCCTGGAAAAAAATTTCAGGATCGGCTTTTGCGTTCTCACCCAGTCCTCCTGTATCTCTCATGCGATGTTGCCCTTTCAATCCCTTCCCCTTCGCAACCTGTTGACCGCCATGAGCGCGCCCACAAGAGGGCTGACAAGGGACGCGGCGCCCGCGAAAACGGTCGAAACCACAAGCTTGTCCAGGAGCCCGGCGCCGGTTTCATCGCAGCCGCCGGTCGCGGTCTCCAGGGCAGCGTCAAAGGTGTTGCCGAACCGGTTGGCGAAATTCATGACAACGGCGCTCGACTCGATTGCATTCACCTGCTCGCGCGTGAAACAGTCGTGGAGCTTTGCGCGCAGCGTTGCGTCTTTCGATTTAAAATCTCTCATCGCCAGGTCCCGGACATAGGCAAGGGCCATTGCATCGCACGCGGAAAGGCCCTCGTGGCTGCCCTTGATGATATCGGATATCTCGCCGCGGCTCATGTCGAGCGCCTCGGCAAACGTCGCGTGCGCTATCCTGCAGTAGCGGCACCGGTTCTCGGCTGCAACGGCGAGCATGATGCGCTCGCGCAGGCGCCCGGAAATGGGCATGTTCATGACGGTCGGCAACGTGCGAAGAGCGTGGCGCGGCATGGAAGGAAGCGACCTGGCCAGCTCGGTAAGGGTCCAGACCGGCTTTTTGAAGCAGGCCTTCCCCCCTCCATCAGATCCTTTGATTGCCATGTCTTATTAAAATCCTCGTCTCGGTTTTAAATGGTTCCTATCTCTCCCGTCGTGAACGTCACTTCCGATAAGGGGCTGACCACGCCGTGGATCGCGACACCGTCGCCGCGGCTGTTGATGCGCACGCGGCCCGCCGCGCCGCCGCCTCCTCCCGTGTTCCACTTGGCATCGGGCGATGTCTCACCGTCCGGGTCGTCTCCCGCTCCCCCGCTTCCGCCGCGCGATCCCCCCTCGTACACCGGGGCGTCGCCGCCCGGCGCCCTGGTTGCATCGGACCCGCCGTCGCTTCCCGAAGACCCCTCGTCCGATGCCCCGCCGCCCCCGCCGTTGGCCGCCACCGCGCCGTGGACCGCGACCGACGCGCCTTCCAGCAGGATGCCGCCTCCAGCGCCGCCGCCTCCCCCACCCGACCACATGCCTCCGCTGAGCCCGCCGCCGCCGGGGGCCAGGATCAGGCCGTCCGACTGCACGGTGAGGCTTCCGGACGCGCTGATCTGAATCGCGCCGCCGCCCGCGCCGCCCGCGCCGCCGCCCGTGCCGTCTCCCGTGGCCCCGCCCCCTCCGCCGCATCCGCCGGCAAGGGGAGAGAGCCCGGGTGATCCGTGGGGATTCCCGCCCAAGGCCCCGGGCACGCTGTGCTCCGTGCCCATGCCGCTGTCTCCCCCGCTCCCCCCGTGGCCGCCTCCTCCGCCGCCGGGGTCGCAGGTCATCGCGCTGCTTCCCCCGCCTGCCCCGCATGCGCCGCCCGAGGGCACGTTCGCAGGGCCGCCCTCCCCGCCGGCCGGGCCGGGAGTCACGTTCCTCGCGCCCGCGAAAACGGTTCCGCGGATCATCACGTCGCCGTCCACGAGAAGAACGAACGGGTTTTTCCCCTCTGCCTCGATTGCGCCTTCCCGCGAGACTGTCAGCGACGCCATGATCATGACGCACAGGTCGCCGCCGTCCCCCGTTGATATCAGGAAAGCAGACGGGGCGCTGTCGCCGAAAACATCGGGATCGCAGTCACCCGTGTCGATCAGAACCGCACCCGTGACCCTTACGACACTTTCCGCGTACGACATGTAAGCAGCGTCCACGTTCGAGGGATCGAGAGCAAGGCAGCGGCCTTCGCCGCCATGGCAGCCCAGCGCGCAAACCTCGTCCAGGACCCAGGCGCCGGCCTCGCAGCGCATGAGCGCATCTCCTTCACAGTATGTTTCGCTGCTATCGCACTCGGGCGTCTCCGGCTCCCCGCCCACATCCGCGTCCTCGTCCTCGAAAACATCCATGTCGCCCGGGGCGTCGCGATCCAAGGGCGTGTCCGGCAGCACATCGATGTCCACGCCCCGGTCCGGCTCCGAATCGGGAAGCTGATCGCCGGCCGCGTCCTGGAGACCCACGGGCGAGCCTCCGAAATCAAAGCAGCCCGCCAGCGCCACGACCGAAATGAGAAGAGCCCGGCTCATTGACAATCATGTTATCACAGATCTTCGTCAGGAGAAACATCAAAAAATGGACAGACCCCTTTTACCCGAGAAAATATGACATTGCGGGCAATGAATCCATGCAATGCTTGCGGGGACGGTTTATTTCAGTTGCAGTGCATTTTCCGGGCACTGCTTCACGCAGGCCCCGCAGGAGAAGCAGGCGCGCCCGTCATGGAGCATGGTTTTCCCGTCCCCGCCCGGATCGCCGAACACGCCGACCGGGCAGACGCCCCGGCACTTTCCGCATCCGCTGCATTTGCCGCGATCGAGGGCGATGTCGCCCAGGTCCTTGGCGCTGAACATCGAGCCGAAGCTCTTGAACCCCAGCCGGTGCATCAACATCTCAGCGTCCGACCTGCGGGGGGAGACGATGCCGGCAAGGTCGAAGCCCGCGGCGAAGAAGATGCCAAGCGTCGCGACAAGCCATCCCCAATGCGCCAGCGGGTCGCCGGCCGTAAGCCAATCGACCCCGGCCCAGGCCGCGATCAGCGCGGCGGCCGAGAACATGGCCTGGCCCCAGCCGGTCTTTCCCGGGATGACGTTGATAAAGAGGTAAAGGAAGGCCACGGCGCCCCAGAAGATCGCGGTAAAGCCCAAAAGGCCGTCGCGCTTGACGATCGCGAGCACGGCAGCCACGAACAGGTAGACGGGCAGGTTCATGGGAACGAACATGTCCAGCCGGTGGCGCAGGTCGAACCTGAAGCGCCGCATGGCGTCGGTCTTCTTCATTCCCGCGTCCAGGTAGGCCGGGATGTCGGCGGCCTGCACGGGCCCGAACCGCACGCGGAACCCGGTCTCTCGCCCGACGGCCTCGATATCGATGCCCGGGGCGGCCAGGGCGGGAAGAAGGACACTGCGGTGCCCGACCCTGTCCGCAAGACCCGAGATCTTGATGGCGTCGATCACGCGGTTCGCGGTGAAGATCCCGCCGCCCGCCGCGCACCACACGTTGATGCCGTCCGTGTTGGCGACAAGAAGCCACGCGCTGCGGCCGCGCAGCGCCTTCTTCACGCGCTCGACGGTCAGGGAGAAGTTCGCGGTCACGATCACAGGCGAGCTCTCGTCCGGCTCGCCCGCGGCAAAGAGTCCGGTGGGCGCGGCGTGCGGAAGCCAGCGCGCCAGGTAGCTCACGATCCAGCCTGCCGCCGTCATGGCCTTCCTTCCTTTTGCGCGACCACGTAGAGAAAGCTGTCGAACGCGCTTCGCTGCGCCTTCACGATCTCGAAACCGGCGGCCCGGATCGCGTCCTCCAGGCCTTCGACCGCCCTTGTCGATGTCTGGGTCAGGGCGAAGGTGATTGCGACAAGCGGAATGCGCAGCGCCCCGTGCAGGACCCTCCTGGCCAGGCCTCTAGGCCTGGCCTCGTCGGCCACGGCCAGCCGGCCGCCCGGCTTGAGAACCCGGCGGGCGTGGCGCAGCGCATACGCCTGCTCGTCATGCGACAGCTCGGAAAAGACAAGCGTGGACATGACAAGGTCGAAGCTTTCATCGTCAAACCGGTCCATGCCGGACACGCCCATCTCCAGGAGCTCGATGCTTTCTTCCAGGCCCGCGTCGCGAACCTTCTTGCGCGCGACCTGCAGCATGGGGCCCGACACGTCAAAGCCCGTGACCCGGGCTCCGCGCCCGGCCGCGAGCACAGCCATGGTTCCCGTGCCGGCTCCGATCTCGAGCACGCGGCAGCCCTTCTCCACGTTGTCCTCGACCAGCCGGCGCTTGGCCTTCTGCGCGCGGCCGAGCGACAGCCACGCAATGCCCCTGTCATACCGACGCGGCTGCGTTTCCAGTATCTTCATGTAGACGTAGCTTGACACGCTCCGCCTCCTTTCAGCTGTTGTTCTTCTTCAGGTTCAACGGCCCCCCCCCAGCAACCCGCCCGAAATCAACCTGAACGCCGCTTTGCGCATGGCTTCCGTGCCGCAGCCCTTTCCGGCGAACACGCCGTGAAGCACCACGCCGTCAAAGACCGAGACGAGAAGCTCCGCGGTCGATACCGGATCGACGGCGCTGCTTATCTCTCCGCCGTCTATCCCCTGCTCCAGTAAAGCCCTGATGACGCCCTGCATCTTCGCGTAGATCCTGAAAAGTGAAAAATGCCCGGCTTCACTGTCCCGCGCCGCTCCGAAATACTCAACATAAACCGCGCAGTGGTCTTCCCATTGGGCTGCGTGGTCAAAGGCAAAACCCACGAGCGACATGAGGCGTTGGCCGGGAGTCTCGACACGAGCCATAGCTTCGGCGGCCCCGGACTCGAAGGCGGAAAAGTATCGCTCTATTTCGAACCTGAGGATGTCGGCCTTGTTGTCAAAATACTCGTAAAGTGTTCCCTTGCCGATCCCCGCTTCGGCCGCAATGTCCGCCATCCTCGCCTTGTGATATCCAAGCCTTCGAAAAACCTTGATCGCCGCGCCGCCGATCGCCGCGGTTTTCATTTTCTTGTCCACCAATCTTGGCATCTCGCTTTCCTCTCAATATAAATGACCGACGTGTCGGTCAATTATAAATATAAGCCTTGCACCTTCGCTTGTCAAGCTGATCAGGTCGGGTGGCCCTGGGAGGTCACCCTGTCATTCCCGAGAATTCACGCTGTCACGCTCATTCAGCCTGAAGCGTATACCGAGGATACTGTTGGCGGGCATACGATAAAGTATCTCGATTGTTTGAGAAATACATCGCTGCATGAACATTTTCATATATGGGAGTTGATTATAGACAATAAACTGGACTTCGTAATTTTAAGGACAGGAAAGATAGAGGATATTTACGAGGCATGCGGCGTCACCGGCCACTGCGGCTGGGCGTACATGTATCATGGTTGGCCGGTCGTGCACCCGCACGAATACTATAACCGTTACCAGAACCTGGATGATGATGAACGGCAGCTTTTTGATGGCTGTGATGCAGACCTGTGCCTGGACAGGGACGATGATACGACACCGGATGTTTACGATCTCGATCCGGACGACCCCGGCGACTCGGAAGTTCCGCCCGAGATGGCCGAGCTTCCTATTCCGGATCAATTCGAGGAGACTGAGTGGAGCTGCCCGGGCAGGCGACACTCGGAAGCGCCATGCTATTAAAAGAGGGAATAAAGATGACGAAAAAAATAAA
>JBDRLK010000403.1:0-3257 GCA_043813155.1 Pseudomonadota bacterium
TGACCGGAGGACCGCCCTGCAGGTCGCAGAAGAGCGGCCACCCCTCGTCCACGCCGTCGTCGCCCGGGTCGCACACGACCGTGTCCCCGTCCGTGTCGCCGGGGCAGTCGCAGTCGTCGTCGATTTCGTTGCATGTTTCGACCTTGACCGTGCCCTCGATGATGGCCTGGAACGCGGCGCTGATCTCGTCGCCGTTGCTGGCGTTGAAGGCGTCGGAGGATCCGTTCAGGAGCCCGTCGTCGCCGCGGTCCGCCATGTTGTCGAGAACGGTGGAGATGAAAGCATACCCGATCGTGTAGCTGGGTATGCCGGCATTGTACAGGGTCCGCACGTTATTGGGCGGGTTCGTCGACCGCTCCGAATCCCTCTCGCACGTGTCCTCGCCGTCCGTGATGATAACGAGGTAGTATCCCCTGCATTCGCCTTTAGGGTCGGCCGTCATGATCGGCACCATGTAGTTCTGCGCGGCCGTAATCGACCTGGCCAGGGGCGTGAAGCCGGTGGCCCTGATCTCATGGTCGAGGATGGCCGTCCTTGGTACGTTGAACTGCTCGTGGTGATCGATCCACTCCAGGATATTGTACTGGTTGTCTTCATAGAACCCGACGAGGACATCGCCGCCCGCGGCGCCGAGGGGTTCGCATCGCCCGTTCACGTCCCTGCTGATGAACCCCTGGTAGGAAATCATGTCCAGCCTGTGCGTTCCGGGCTGGTACGGGGGAGTGGGCCAGGTTGCGGGCTTGGTAAACGACGCCCCGCCGCCGGCCGCGCCCATGTTGTCCATGTACATGGGGAACACGACTTCCGCCGTGCTGTCGCCGTAGCATAGGATGCACTCGGTTGCCCTGTAGCGCATGAGCCCGAAGGTGACGTCTCCGTAGGTGTTCACAACGCTGGCTATGGCGTCCTTGGCAATGTACAGGCGGCTGTCGTTCGGCTCGCTGTCACCGTCCCACGTGGGCGTATCTATGCCCGGATAGGCATTGCCCCAGCCGGGGTCGAAGCTGTCGTTCGACCCGTCGCCCATGGTTTCCCACGACGTGCAGCCCGATCCGCACGGGTTGACCAGCATGCTGCTCGACGTGTCGAGAAGGATCATGATGTAGGGCTTGAATTGGGTCTGGCTCCCGGCTGCCGGGGACATCAGCATTGCCGCCGCGAATAAAATAAAAACATAAAATGGATATACTTTCATTGCTCAACCTCCAATGTTCAATATTGTAAGCCCTAATGCGTCCGGAGACAAGTGAGGTTTCTCATTTGGTTCTCATTTTTCTTTTAAAAACGGGGGAGTTCCACGCTGGTGATAATGGAGTATGATCGAATGGCGCGTCCGGCGCGCCGCGAGCCGCGGCTACTCCTTCACTTCCTTGAACTCGCCGAGGAATTTAGCAAAGAGCCAGATGGCGAGCATGCCGACCAGCACGTGGACGGCGAGGACGTACCAGACGTAGTCGGCGTGGCCCCTGTCGCGGAAGATGCCGTAGACCTTGGTATAGAGGCCGCTCAGAGCGCCGCCGATCCCCGTGGCCAGGAAGTTGGCGCCCATGTACAGGCCCGCCTTTTCCTTTGGCGCGATCCAGGTGATGTACTCCTGGATTCTGGGCGAGGAAATCATCTCGCCCAATGCGAACAGGGTGATGCCCACAAAGACCCAGGCCGGGCTCGAGTAGATGGAGAGGCCGAGGATGATGAAGCCCAGGGCCGCCACGAAAAGACCGAACAGGAAGGTGGGGATGGCCTTGAATTTCTCCGCGTACCTGGAGACGAAAATCTGGAAGATCATGATGACGTAGCCGTCGTGAGACACGGTCTCGCCGAGGATCCGGCGGGTCCCCTCTTCATCGGCCGCGGAGAAGAAGTTGGCCACCGAGGTCCCGAAAACGGTCTGGATGTTCATGTAAAGCTGCACCGTGTCCAGGTTCTTGTCGATGTACATGGCCAGCAGGTTGAAAAAAGACCAGAATGGGAGCCAGAAGAAAACTCCGAGCAGCACGAGGAAAAACGAGAACCGAAGGTCCGAGAGGGCCGTCCAGATGTCCTTGAACTTCCGGCCCAGCGTGATGCCTTCTATCTTCCTCGGGGGCTCCTTGTAGAAGAAAATGGTGATGAGCAGCATGAAGAAGATCCCGACGGCCGCCGCGATAAAGGCATTGTTCCACGAGGTGGCCCTGAGCTTGCCCGCGATGATGGGGCCGAACGTGGCGCCCACGTTCACCATGGCGTAAAAGATGCCGAAGCCCATCGTCTTGTTCGTCGTGTCGGTCACGGCCCGCACTGTGCCCGATATCAGCGGTTTGAATATGCCCGCGGCAAGGCCGATGCTCAGCATGGTCAGGGCGATGCCGGAAAATGATTTGGTGACCATGAGCAGGAGGATGGACGGCAGGTAGGCAAGGTAGGCGACGATGAGCACCTTTTTGAACCCGAACCTGTCGGCGAACGTGCCCGAGATCACGGGGACCGTGTAGGAAATGGCCAGGAACAGGCCCTGAACGATTCCGAGCTCTCCCTTGGAGAACCCCAGGTGCTCCATGTAAATGCCGAAGCCCATGTAGATCCCGTAATAGGAAAAACGCTCCAGGACCTCGATTCCATTCGCCACCCAGAACACTATGGGATAAGGCGAGCGTTTCTTCTTTTCCATTGAATCCTCCATGCGGCCGTACAGCCGCCGCGGCCGGCTGTTTTCCGGAACCGGTTAACCAGTTAAAAGATAAGCTATTATTGCCACGTGATGGAATAATTTTCAATATCTTTTATAATGTTCGGCAGTTCCCGGCTATCGAAAGAAAACTCGAGCATGAAAATAGATACCGCGATCATCATGAACCCATCGGCCCATGACTGGGAGGCGGGAAAGAAGTGGCCTGCCATGATTCAGCTCCTGAAAAAGTACGGCATTGCCTACCGCCTCATCGAGACCAGGCCTGACGCGAAAACAGTGCAGATGGCGAAAGAAGCCGCGCAAAAGGGCTACAGGCGGGTCGTTGCCGTGGGCGGGGACGGAACGATCAACGAGGTCTTCAACGGCATCATGAAGTCCGGCGTCCGGCGCAGGCCGAAAGTCGCCCTGGTCCCCTTCGGAACGGCGAACGACATATCCAAGTCGTTCAAGATAAGGGTGGAGGATCTCGACGAGTGTATCAGGACGCTGGTGGACGGCCTGGATTATCCCCTTGACCTGGGCCTGGTGGACGGGGAGCGCTATTTTGCCGACGCATTCACGATCGGCTATGATGCCAGCGTTCTCAAGG
>JBDRLK010000404.1:0-3740 GCA_043813155.1 Pseudomonadota bacterium
GGCGACGATGGCGGCGGCGGTGGATGCGGCTGCGCGATCGTAAGGTAGGGGGCACACAAGGTGAATGTAGTGTGGGGCTTTAGCCCCGCCTGGGCGGCCCTGAAGGGCCGCACTACACCATGCCATGTCAGGAGCCAAACCATGAGCGGACCCTATATCATAACGTATCGCGGCAAAAAACCGGAAATTGACCCGAGCGTGTTCCTGGCGCCCACGGCCGCCGTCACCGGGGACGTCACGATCGGCAGGGAATCGGGCGTGTGGTTCTCGAGCGTGGTGAGGGGTGACGAGAACTACGTGAGGATCGGCGAGAAAAGCAACATCCAGGACAACGCGACGGTGCACGGCACGATGCTGGATCACCCCACCACGATCGGGAATCTCGTGACCATAGGCCACGGCGCCATCCTGCACGGGTGCACGGTCGGCGACAAGGTGCTGATCGGCATGGGCGCGAGGCTGCTGGACGGCGTAAAGGTCTCGTCCGAGTCCATCGTGGCCGCGGGCACGGTCCTGCCCGAGGGCTTCGAGGTCCCGCCGAACACGCTCGTCATGGGCGTTCCCGCGCGCATCAAGCGCGAGCTGCGGCGCAAGGACGTCGAGTGGATCGTTTCCTACGCCGAGAACTACGTGCAGTTCAGGCTCAACTACATGGGCAGGGAAGCCGAAGCAAAGTATTGAAAGAGGCCCCGCCTCCTCCGCAACCTTCCGCCGATCAGGGGCCGGGCTCAAACGTTCTTCCGCGGTCCCCGCAAATGATCTGCAGGGTCGTTCGGGCGTTGAACAGGACGCCCGGAATGCCGCCTCCGGGCTCAACCCATTGACCGGTCATGTAGAAGTTGCGAAGGCCGCCCAGCTTCCTCTTCATTCTCATCCCGAAGGTCCTGGTCGTGGGCTGCCACCCCTCGTAGGCGCCTTTCCGGTTTCCCGTGTAGCGCACGGTCGTTACGGGCGTGGCCACGTCGCGGACAGCGACGTTGCGGGCGAATCCCGGGAATCGCTCCTCCAGGCGGTCCAGCAGCTCATCGGCGATTCTTTCCTTCTCCCGCCTGTAGCGCCCGCGCCTGCCCGCGAGCTCGGCCCACGGCTCGTAGTCGGTTTCGATGCCGATTCCGACCGTGCTGTGGCCGGCCGGCGCGAACAGCTCACTGCCGCCGGTGTGGTGAAGGCTGATGCTTCTTACAGCGCGATCGAAGATCGAGAATTGCCTTCGGATCGGGAAATTTATGGATTCGGGCTGCTTCTTGAAGTCGACCTTTGCACCGAATTGGACCACCACGAGAGGCTTGAACAGCGGCAGGGTCCGGTAGTATCCGCTGATCGCTTTATCGACGTACTCCTCCCCGAGCATGTTGAACAGGGTCGCGTAGCCGTCGGCCGCGCTTATCACGATGTCCGCGCGATGCTCCGCGCCGTCCTCCAGGCGCACGCCAACGGCTTTTCCTGAGCGGACGAGAATTTTTTCAACCCTCTGCCCGCACCGCAGGTCCCCGCCCAGCCGGGCGTAGGTGTCCGCAACGGCCGCGGTGATGGCCTGCGAGCCCGCCGCGGGTTTCCCCACGTACCCCCCGATAAACCAGCCCATGGAGGTGAACATGGCCAGGAGCGGAAAATCCTCGATCGTGTAGATTTTCAAGAAGGCATTGCGGATCGCGGGGCTCTTGAAGGAGCTGAGCCAGCCGCCCAGGGGCTTTTTCCAGTACTTGATGAAAAGGCGGGCCACCGGCCCAAGCGCTGCAAGAGACTTTAATCCGCTCTTGAGGCCGAGCCTTTCAGGCGGGGCGTCCAGGCTCGGGTGGAACCTGCTGAAGCTTTCCAGGATGTCCAGGAATTCCCGGACCCTGTCCCCGTCCTCTGGCGCGACCTCGAGGAGGTGACTGGAGAGCCTGTCGAGGTCCCGGTAAAAATGCACGCAATGGCCCTTTTCGTCCTCCACGCACTGGAACTGGGGCATGCTCGAAAACGTTACCGACGGGATGACGCCCACCTCCCGGAGAAAATAGTAAAATGGGTTGGGGGGCGCGGTGCCGATGATCATGCGTATGCCCGCATCCATCAGGTAGGGGCCGCGCCGCCAGGACGTGCACACGCCGCCGGGGCGCGTGTGGGATTCGAAGATGGTGCTCTGAAACCCGCAGCGCTGGGCATAGGTGCCGGCGGACAGGCCGGCCATCCCGCCGCCGATTATGATCATCCGGTCGCTTATATCAGCACCGCCGCCCGAACAGAGGCCGCCGCAATCCTCGCCTCGAGCGTCAAATAACGATATCGCAATCCACACCGTCGATGGCGGCCGCGTTGTTGTCCTCGTTGCATTCCTCGACCACGCCCGCTCCCGTGCCGTCGTCGTCCACGACCGCGACAAAGGCGAAGGGCGGCGAGCCCTCGAGCGGCGTCTCCAGCGTCACCAGCGTGCCGGCGCCGGGCAGCAGGTCCACGGTCACCACGGCCGTGCCCAGCAGCCGGCCGATCGCCTCGAGCGTTCCCTCGTAGAAGGCCACGATCGTTCCGGCTGCAACGCCCAGGCTGCCGATGTTGGACACGCGCGCCTGCAGCGTTACCGTGCCGGGGCAGCCCGACAGGTCGACGCTCAGGGCGATGATCGTCAGGTCGGGCGCGTTGAAGATGCCCGCGCCCTGCACGTTCTGGCGGTAGTTGTTCAGCTCGTCCGACTCCCAGTTGTTCAGCTCCGCGGCCGGGACCGACCCGTCGGCGTTCACGTTGGTGACGTGGTAGGTGTGCTGGTTCCATATGCGGCGCGTCGGCACCCAGCGGTCGTTGGCGTCGCCGTAGGCGAACACGCCGTGGCGCGCCGTGTAGCTGCCTGCCCAGTCGCACCTGCCGTCGTAGGCCGTGTCGTTGGCCACCACCACGATCTCCGAGTTGCCGTCGCCGTCCACGTCGGCCACGAGCGGGTACTCGTGGATCGTCATGGAGGAGTTCTGGAGCTCGAGGAGGATCTCGCCCGTCCGGCCGGCGTAGACGCGCATGAAGCACTCGTCGCAGTACACGACCTCGGCGATGCCGTCGCCCTCGAAGTCAAAGACGCTGCTTCCCGTCGTGTTCGAGCTGTGGTCCTGCGTGGCGTGGCTCCAGAGCACGGGGTCGTCGCCGTCCGGGTCATAGATGCTGTAGCTGTCCGCGCCGGCCACGCCGATCTCGCGCAGCGTGTCGCCGTCGAAGTCCGACACCGTGGGAGGCCCGCCGATCCCGCCGCCGGGTATGGCCACGGCGGTCCAGTAGGGCGAGCCGTTCTCTCCGTTGATGATCTGGACGTAGCCGCTTCCCACGACCACGATCTCGGGGACCGTGTCGAGGTCGAAGTCCGCCACCGCCGGGTAGCCGTCGAGCGTGCCGTGGTCGGCGGTGCTGTCCCACTTCAGGTCTCCGCTCAGCTCCCATGCCCGGGCGCCCGTGGCGATGTCGGGAATCGTGTCCACGTCGATGTCCGCCACCGCCGGGAGCCCGCCCGTGTAGGTGCGGTTCGTGCCTTCGGTCGCGCCGCTGTCGTGGAGCACGAGGCCCTCGTGGTCCAGGATGACGGCGCCGACGATGATTTCACTGTTCCCGTCGCCGTCCAGGTCGGCGATGGTCGGGCCGGCGTTGTTCACCACGTACTCCACCACCGTGCCGTCGGCCAGGTGGCCCTGCCAGCGGATGGAGCCGTCCCAGTTGAAGCACAGCACGCGGCTGTTCATCGCGTCGATGGGATTGCCCCTGGAAAAGGCGATGATCTCCAC
>JBDRLK010000405.1:0-6104 GCA_043813155.1 Pseudomonadota bacterium
GGATTCTCACTCTCCTCGTAGTGCGGGGCTTTAGCCCCGCCAGCTTCAGACATGTTACAGTCGGCCCTAAATGGCCGCACGAAGGGCCTTTGGCCAGCTGATTAAAGTTTTGCTTGTGTAATATTCCAGGTGATGATCGAACCTTCGAGTGGAATGATTTGCGATTTATCGAACCCGCTTCCGTTCCACGTGTAGGCGTTTAGCGCGTGCTGGTCATCGGCAGCCACGTAGAGCTCGGGCTTTCCGTTCCCCGTCATGTCGGCCAGGAACATGGAATGCTCGTACCCGGAAGAATCCTTGTCAATGCTCTCGGTCTTCCATGTCTCCCCGTCGCCGGGACGGATCAGCCAGAGGCCTGTTTTCATGGCAGCGGCCACGAGCTCGGTCTTCCCGTTGCCGTCAACGTCCCCGGCCACGAGGAACCTGCACTGGGCGTCGTTGATGCTTGCCACGGTTTTGCCCGCCAGCTGCCCGGACTCGTCAGGGCTGAATTTGATGATCTCAACGGGCGTCTTGATCCTGGACTTGCCGGCGATCTTCTCGAGCTCCGCTTCCAGGACGGCAAAGAGCGTGGGCCTGCTTTCGCCGGCCAGCTTTGTGACGAGGATTTCCTTGACGTGCCTGGTCTCCCACTTCTTGACCGGCGATTTTTCGAACTTCTTGCCGTCCCACCTGAACCTGACCACCTCGCCGGACTGGCTCACGCCGACCTTGTTGGGCTGCGAGGGCGTAGCGTAGATTTCGTCGAGGCCGTCGCCGTCCAGGTCGCCCAGCTCTATCTCGTGCACGAACGTGTCGGCCTGCCTGTCGATTTGGGTGACGCTCCACTCCTTGCCATTTCTTGCCGCCACGGCCACCACGCCCTGGTCGTGGGTCGCGATGGCGACCTGGGGCCCCGGGCCGGGCATGACCTTGCCGATCTCGAAATCCCTGAGACGGTCGATTTTCCCGCCGAACTTGGGGTTCCACAGGACCTCGTCCGCCCACTTTCCGTCCTTGAACGTCCACAGCTTGAGAAAGGCTCCCATGGCGCCGGCCGTCAGGACTGCGCCTTCGATCTGCATGGCCTTGTGGCACACATTCGAGTCAGCGTCGTCCACGATGACCTGCTCCCACCCCTTGCCGGTCTTTCTCAGGATGATCAGCCTTGCCGGGCCGGGCTTCGTGTTTTTTCCGCTGCCGTCGCCGGCAGGAAGAAAGCGCGACTGCGTGATGAGCAGGGAAGGGTAGGGGCCGCCCTCGAGAGGATCACGTTTAACCGATGTGTCGACAGCAGGGGGGGTCTCATTCCCGGTTTCCGCGGGCTCTTCTTCGCCGCCCGTTTCCGTGTTTGCCGGCTCTCCGGCCTGCGTCTGCATGTCCGGTGTTTTCTTTTTATTATTGCAACCCGCACCCGCGATGAAAATCATAAAACATAGAAATAAAACGATTTTCTTTTTCATGATTTACCGTTCCTCCTCCTGTTTCTTTGGGCACGCCGAGGGCGTGCAGCACCATTCGACGCTTGGGCACGCCGAGGGGAGTGCAGCTGCATTCTACCTTTTCCGCACATACCTTCCCCAGGCTCCGACGCGCTTCAAGTAATTGATGATGACCGATCGTTTGAGCCCGAGCGACAGCCCGGTCTGCATGATGAAATTCTTTGTCTCGTGACGCAGCAGGCGCTTCTCTTTCAGAAATCCGATGACGCTCCGGATCAGCGCCCGCCGGTCCCTGTCATCCTTCCTGGACACCACCTTTCCGTATTTTGATAGGGTCCCCTTGAAATTCTTGGTTTCGAGCTCGAAGACCTCGCCCGGGATGGCGGCGTAAAGGTTCCTGTATTTCTCCCACACCATCCTGCGAACGATCTGGGAGTGTGATTTTGCCGGCACTGAAAGAGCCCGGAGTATCTGGAAAAAGAGGCAGGCCACGAGCTTGAGCTCGACGAGATCCTCCTGCTCGGGCATGAGCTCGGACTTTTTAATGATCTGGTCGACGATGGAGCTCATTTCATCGTCCGTATAGGTTTTCTCTTCCGTGTCGAAATCGATCTTCACCTGCCTGCTTTCGCCCGTGCTGACGATGTGCTTGTAAGCCAGCGAATGGAAAAAGGCGTCGAGCGCGGCAACCCGGGCCGGCAGCACGGGATGCGTGGCGTCGAATATCCACCGCATGGCGGGGTCCTTGCGCATTTTTGAAAGCTCGTCGAGCTGCCGGATGAGATGGTGCGGGTTATAATCGAAAAACCGCTCGTCGATGCCGAGTGTCTGCTGTTTCATCAGGGATGCGCACGAATCCTTGTGGTTCCGGGATGCGACGAGGCCGAACCTGTCGGCCGTCAATTCCTTGAGCCGGATGAGGCGCACGATTTTCGAGTCGGTTTCCATGTCGAAATGGGCGTCGATGATATCCTGGATATCTTCGTTGATGCGCATGAAGTCGCTTTCCGGAATATCCGGGTCCAGGTCCCTCACCCCGTCCATCCATCCGCCCCAGACAAAGTAAAAATAATCATCGAGGTAGGGGGGCAGGGGGGCTATGGCGTGACCGAGCTCGTGGCCGATCACGTCCATGACCTCGAAGTCGCCCAGCAGGTTCAGGAGCATGGGCGTGAAGGAAATGAACACGCTGCCCGACCGCGTCATGACGCAGAAGGCGTTGTAAAACTCCTCGCCCGTGGGCTCGGCGTACCGCTGGATGATGATGGTCAGGTTCTTGACTTCATCGATGCCGAGGTTGTCGATGGCCTGCTCCACGAGCGCGTACAGGCGGGGCGAGGTCCTGCTGGTGACGATGATGCCGTGGGCCAGCGCCATCTGCCTTTCTATTGCAGCTGCTTTCAGGTCCTCTTTTTCATCGATCGTGCTGCGCGCCAGCTCTTCGTAATCGATATCAACAAAATAAGCCTCTATTTCGCGAACAAGGCGCGCGATCTGCTTTTTATGCCGCTTCCTGATCTCGTTTTCCAGGATTTCCTCCTGGGGAAGCCGGACCAGCTGCAGCATGTCGGGTTTCATCATCATTGCAAACCTACGTTTATTATATCGTAGGGTCGGTAATGTCAAGAAAGAAGAAACTATCAGGCGTTCCTGTTCAGCTTCCTCATGCGGGCAATGGCAAGGGCGTAGATGACGATGGCGAA
This sequence comes from Pseudomonadota bacterium, assembly GCA_043813155.1. Taxonomy (GTDB): domain Bacteria; phylum Myxococcota_A; class Polyangia; order DRWM01; family DRWM01; genus JBDRLK01. The sequence goes on from JBDRLK010000405.1 coordinate 3,125, forward strand.
CAGGCACAGGATGCCTACGTAGGGCAGGATGTGGACCATGCCGCGGTCGCGCACCAGAAGATCGAGGTATCCGTCGAGCGCCCAGCCGTGGGGCGTGAACCGGCCGACCGTCTGCATGAACCTCGGCATGACGAATTTCGGCACCATGATGCCGCTCACCGCGGCCATGACGATCGAGAGGGTCGCCGATATGATCGCCGAAAAGGAAAGGGTCTTTGAAATCGCGGCGATGAAAAAGCCGAACCCGATGGAGACTATGGAAAAGACGGCCGTGAGCAGCGCCAGGCCCCCGGCCTGCTTGATTTCAAGCGCGCCAATGCCCAGCATGGGAAGGATATAGACGCCAAGGCTGAAGGTGAACAGGGCCTGGAGCATGTTCAGAACAAAGAACGGTATGATCTTGCCTATGTAGAATTTCACGGCGGCAATGGGGGACACGAGGAGGCGCCGGTACGCCCCGCTCTGCCGCTCGATCAGCAGGTTGAGGGCAAGCGTCTGGCAGATCCAGAACAGGGCAAAAAGCGTCCAGCCCGGAACAGTCTGCTGGATCGCACTGGGAAGCGCCTTTATGTCACCCGAGGCATACCACTTTCTTTCCACGGTCAGGCCGGCAAAACCGGTCTGAAACTCGTGGTCGATGGCTTCCACTTTATCCGGGAGCGTTTCCAGGCTTATCTTTTCGGCTTTCTTCTTCTTCTTCTCTTCCAGGTCGACCATGTCGGGCCGGCTGGTTTTTTTCGGAACCAAGATATCGCCCTGTCCGGTTTCAGGCATCATGGAATCGGGCATGCCGGCCTTCTTGGCCTTCTCCAGCATTTCGGCCACTTCCGTTTCCATTTTGGCCTTCATCCTGCCCATTGATTTGATCAGCTTTTCATTGGCCTTGATGAGCTGCCCGTTCGCTTCGGCCAGCTCCTCGATTCCTTCCTCCAGCTCCTCGTTGACATCGAGGAGCTCTTCGACAGCGTCCCTGAGCTCGTCGTTGACGCTCCTCAATTTATCGATGTTTTCCTTTATCCTGTCCACGCGCTTTCCCGTTTGTTCCAGGGACAGCGCGTAAGCATAGACGGTCAGTTCGGATGTCATGCGGGCCGTGAAATCCTTGGACAGAATGGGGTCGAAAAATACTTCTATGGTTGCGTCGGCCTTGAACCTGGCGGCCTCCGTGCTTTTAGCGGGTATATGGACGGCCATTTTATAGTTGCCGTCATCGAGCGCCGCTTTAGCGTCGTCCAGCGTAATGGGGCGGCCCCATCTTTCCGTGACGACTTTGAAATGGCCCGTTTCCTCGATCTCCCTGATGATGTCGGCCCCGATCTCGCCGGGATCGTCGTTGACCATGAGAATCTGAATTCTCTGAGTGCTTTCCTCGGAAAAGACGCCCTGGAGCGTGACGGACAGGATGAAGATGAAGACAGCCGGGAGCATGAACAGCAGGAACAGCGACCCCGGGTCCCGGACCAGCAGCTTGGTTTCCTTGACGATTATGGCCCAGATGGGTGTCATCCGTTAATCCTCGTGAAGACCTGTTCGACCGTGCCTTCGTCCTCGCTGTCCCTGAAGTCCCTTCCCGTAATGTCCAGGAAAAGGCTTTCCAGCGTGGGCTCGACAATGTTGATCAGTGACATGTCCACGCCATGCTGCGCGGCAACCTTGAGGATGTCTTCAATGATCCTCACGTTCTCTTCGGCGTTGCCGGCCGTGTTGATCGTCAGCCTTTTCGGAGATTGATCGGTGTTGTGCACCGAGTCCAGGGCCGCCAGGGCCTTGATGAAGCTGCCCGGAACCGCCGCATCCGTCTTGAAAACGAGACGGCCAAGGCCGAAACGGCCGACGAGCTCCGACGGCCGGCCTTCCAGAAGAATCTTGCCCCGGTCCATGATGGCGATGCGATCGCACAGCTTGTTCGCTTCTTCCATGTAATGGGTGGTATAGAGAATGGTGGCGCCCTTGTTTTTCAGCTCGCTGACGGATTCGAAAATGCAGTTTCGCGACTGCGGGTCGATGCCCACGGTCGGCTCGTCCAGGAAAATGATCATGGGCTCGTGGATCAGTCCCACGGCGAGGTTGAGCCTGCGCTTCATTCCCGAGGAATAGTGGTTGACCAGCTCGTCTGCCCTTTCCCTCAGCCCCACGAGCTCGAGAAGCTCGTCCACCCTTCGTGCCAGCGATTCTCCGTGCATGCCGTACAGGCCGGCAAAGTAACGAAGGTTTTCCCTTGCCGTGAGCTTGAGGTACAGCGCGAGGTCCTGCGGCACAAAGCCGATCATGCGCTTGATCTCCCTCCCGTTGACAGGGTCGCCGCCCCGGTAGAAGCGTATGGTTCCCTTGCTGGGCTCGAGCAGGCCGCAGAGCATCATGAGCGTGGTTGTTTTGCCCGCGCCGTTGGGGCCGAGGATTCCAAAAATCGCTGCGCTGCCGATGGAGAAGTTGAGGCGGTCGACGGCATAGTGCTTTGCCTTGCCGTACCTCTTGCAAAGATCCTTGGCCTTGATGACGGGCTCGGCTTCTTCAGAGGCCCGCGGCCGGGATTTCCGTGCGTCTTCCTTGCGTGTCGTGAACAGGGGGGATTTGTAATAGCGTGCCGTTATGCACTCGTCATGAAAGTCGAAATGACAGTTTTCCAGCCCAAGGCCGGCGAGAAGCTCCCTGATTTCCGGTTCCTTTCTGTAAGGCAGATCGACGGGCAGGCCGCCTATGAGCTTTTCCGGGCTCACGTTGTCTTTTTTCGCCAGGTCGAGGATCTCGTGGAATTTCCTGTTGCTCTCTTTCAGGTATTTGGGGAGCGTCATGCTGGTATAAATGAGGCCGGCCGTGGTCATGAGGTAGGATTTTTTCGTCCACTCGCAGATCATGGGAACGCATCGCCAGGGCCTGGGGTGGACCGATATTTCGAAAATCCTCTTCATGTGGAATTTCTCTTCCGTGTCGAGCGCTCCGATTCTGCGGTAAATCTGCTCCACCGATGGACTGATCTGGT